>JAADYZ010000508.1 GCA_010092775.1 Chloroflexota bacterium | reverse complement strand
GAGTGGATGTGGGCGCTGACACGCCTGACCCCGATCTAACGGCTTTGGTGCGTGGAGATGTCGATAGTATCGTCCAGATCACGGTTCGTCGGGATGACCAGCTTCTGACGTTTGACGTCCAGCGAGCGGAAGTGCTGGTGCCATCCACTTTCTGGCAAATCGCGCACGACGATCCTGCCATCGGCTTGATTCAAATCACGCGCTTCACGGATCGTGCTCCAGCGGAGACACAACAAGCGATCCGGGAGCTGCGGGAACAAGGGGCTGTCGCATTCATCATCGACATCCGCAACAACGGCGGCGGCCTGGTCGACTCTGCGGTTGCGATCGCGGGTGAGTTTCTGGCGGGCGGTGTCGTGCTGTTTGAAGAACGCCAGGGCACACCGAACGAAGAACGAAAAACCGCCAGCCTGGGCGGTGCCGCGTTGAATGACCCCGTGGTGGTCTTGGTGAACGGTGGAACCGCTAGTGCGTCTGAGATCCTAGCGGGGGCCCTGCAAGATCGTGGGCGCGGCCTGCTGGTCGGAGAGCCCACCTTTGGTAAGGGATCGGTGCAAGTGATCCTCCCGCTGAGTGATGGCTCGTCGCTGCATGTGACCAACGCGGAATGGTTCACGCCCAACTACAACCGGATCGAAGGGCAAGGCTTGACACCCGACGTGATAGTCACGCCAATTGAGGGCCAGGACAGCGCGCTGCTCCGGGCGATTGAGCTGCTGAGTGAGCAAATCCGGGTTGTTGACACCGATCAATAGCATCTCACGGGTTAGGATCGATATAGTGTAAGCAGAAATCGACCATTTTCAAGGCTCTCGAGGGTCACGCCGTGGTAATGAGCAATGCCATGCTGCCCAAAACAAAATGTATGAGTTGCTAGGTTAAGGTGAATAACAATATGGACATGCAACCAGAAGACAAAAGCGCAAACCGGGGTCAGTCGCCATTGAGGCTCATCATCATGGGTGGCCTAGGCCTGCTTTTGGTCGGGCTGATTTTCATCGCTGGCTTGGCTTTCGGTCTGGGTATCGGGGCGCTGCGCCAAGCGGCTGTTCCGGACGAAAATGTGAGCACGCAGGGCGGTGGGAGCAGCGACGCGGTAGACGCGGACGAGTCCTCTGGCTTCAATCTCAACCCGCTGCTTCCGGGTAGTGAGGGTGGCAATGATGCGCCATCCAACGAAGTGCCGGAGGATGTCGACAATTTCGACATCTTCTGGGAGGCCTGGAACCAGATCGAGGACCGCTATTACTACGATCTACCGGACGAACAGGATCGGGTCTATGGAGCGATTCAGGGATTGACCGACTCGCTGGATGACCCTTACACGCGCTTTATTGATCCAGAGCGGACGCAGATCGAGATGGAAGACATGAGCGGCGAGTTTGAAGGAATTGGTGCTTATGTTGAGGAAGCCCCGCAGGGCGGTGTGTTCATCCTGAGCCTGTTCGACGGCGGACCCGCAGAACAGGCGGGCGTTGAAGCAGAGGACATCGTGGTGGCGGTTGATGGCGAAGACATCACTGATCTCATTCTTGACCAGGCCATCCTTTTAATTCGTGGCCCTGCAGGCAGCGATGTGACTTTGACGATCTTCCGCGAGGGTGAAACCGAACTGATCGACATCATCGTGACGCGCGGCCGTATTGAGATTCCGACAGTCGAGTATGAACTGCTAGAGGGCACAGATATTGGCTACATTGCGCTGACCCGCTTCGATAGTTCGGCTACCGATCGCTTGAACGAAGCGTTGAGCGACCTGATCGACCAAGGGGCTAACTCGCTGGTCTTGGACCTGCGCGGCAATCCGGGTGGCTTTCTTGATCAGGCTGTGAGTGTAGCAGATGTCTTCCTGCCTAGTGGTGTGGTGTTGATCCAACGTGATGTCGATGGCAACCAGCGTGACTATGAAGGTCGCAATGGTCAATTGGGTGAGGACATCCCAATGGTCGTGCTCATCAATGGTGGAAGCGCGAGCGCCTCAGAAATCTTTGCGGCAGCGATGCGCGACTATGAGCGGGCCACCTTGATCGGCACGACGACTTTTGGCAAGGGATCGGTCCAAACGCTTTACAGCTTAAGCGACGGTTCGCAGTTGCGCGTCACCACCGCCAACTTCTACAGCCCGAACGACATTGAAATCAACGAGGTGGGAGTCGAGCCAGACATTGAGGTTGAGATTCCCGATGATGCCGATCCTGAGGCCGACCCGCAGCTTGATCGCGCGATCGAGTTCCTCCAAACAGGACAGTAGCTGATGGCCAACGATAACGTCAAAGTGATCGCGCGGAATCGTAAAGCGCGACACAACTATCACATAGAAGACACCCTCGAAGCCGGTCTGGTCTTGACCGGCTCCGAGATTAAATCCATCCGGGCTGGCAGCGTCGACATCGCTGAGGGCTACATCAACATCCAAGGGCGCGAGATGTGGGCGCACAATCTCTACATTGCGCCCTTTGAACAAGCGGCAGACAATAACCACGAAACGCGCCGCCCGCGCAAGCTGCTCCTGCACCGCTATCAGATCAGCCGCTGGGGCGACAACGTTCAGCAAAAGGGCTATACAATCGTCCCGCTCAGTCTATACTTACGTGGGCATCTCGCCAAACTAGAGATTGGATTGGCACGAGGCAAGCGTCAATACGACAAACGCCAAGACATCGCGAAGCGCGATGCACAGCGGCGCATCGACCGGGCACTCAGCGAGCGCGGACGTGGTTAGCGCCTGACCGCCGGAGGACAACGCGCATGACCATCGATCTAGACGAAATCGACTGGCCTCGTCAGTTGAGTGGCATCAACGAGATGGCACCCGACCTCAAGCGGGCAATTTACTGCTCGCTGGTGCCAGATGCCGTATTTGAGCGCTTCAATGCAAGCCCTGACGAAACGGACCGGCTGCATATCAACGCGCCTCAAGATACGGGATCGGTAGAAGTGCGCCTGTACAATGAACCTGGTGACTACGACCCGGTCATCTACGTCCATCTGGTCGATACGTTGAATCACCAGATTGAGCTGCTGCTGTTAGTGATCAATGACCCGACCTCGCCACGTTACAACACGGACGTGACGATGGACGGTCTACCTACCTACTTCGGGACGCGCGGACGCAATTTGGCTGAAGAGCTGCGGGCGATTGACGCGGGGCTGGCCCCGGGGCAAGTGCGGCGTGGCTTGCGCCTCTCTGGCCAGGCCCTGCCCACCCTAGAGCGCTTCATCAAGCGCCTGAAGCACACAATGCTGATTATCAACCCGCTGACCTACAACAACGCTATCGTCTATGAGCGCTATGGCTTCGCCTACATCCAGGGCAAACGCCGCATGGAGTGGATTGACAGCGTGCTGCGCCCTGGCGGTGACTACTTTGAGCGCTTTGACGGCACTCCTTTTCGGCCCACCAAGGGCTGGAAGAGCATCCGGATGCGTTCCTGGGCCATCCATGATGGCATCCTGGGTGAACCCTTTGGAGAGTTTCGGATGTACAAGCGCGTTGGCCACCACGCGGGTGTGGATACCTTCCCCGATGGTGTTTGGTAGGGCAGACAAGCTGCGTTATAATCCCATGTACAATTGTGCATAAATACACTTTTGCTAGCGCAAGACACATACCAAAAGAGTTGAACAACCGCATGAAGCAGAGCCCGTTGTGGAAGAGACAGCGTTGGGTCGCTGTCGTGTTTGTGGCACTTGCTCTCCTACTGGCCTTCCCAGTAGTAGCCCTTGCCCAGTCGCCCTCCCCCCTGGCACCTGGAACAGATAATGCCGCCGAATTAGCCAATCTGTTCTGGATTACCTTGGGAATTGCGGCGGTTGTCTTCGTTTTCACCATTTTTCTGATTCTGTTTGCCGTGTTTCGCTATCGCCAGCGCGATGAAGACGATGACGAGGAACCCGAGCAAATTCACGGTAATGCCCGCCTAGAACTGATCTGGACGATCATCCCGGCCATCATCATGTTGACCCTATTTGGCCTGACCTTTAGCGCCCTCCAAACCCGTTACAACGCGCCGGAGGACTCACTGGTTATCCACGTGGGGGGCAAGCAGTTGTATTGGGACTTCACCTACGTTGATACCAACCTCGATATCAGCACGCGCGGTTCGACCATCGAACAGGCTGGCACCGAGGAAGTCCTAACAGAGGTCTTCGTTCCGGTAGGCCGCCCCATTCAATTTGAGATCACCTCGGATAATGTGATCCATAGTTTTTGGGTGCCTGAACTTGAAGGTAAGATCGACGCTATTCCGGGCCACGTCAATACGCTGTGGTTTGAGATCGACGAGCCGGGAACCTATCGCGGGGTATGCGCTGAGTTCTGTGGATTGAACCACTGGAACATGCAGTTCATGCTGGTCGCGCTGCCTGAGGATGACTACCAAGCGCGGATTGACGAACTCGTCTTCCTGGCCAACCAACGCACTCCAGTAGGAACGGACATCGAATCTATCTTGGCGGACCTGGAAGTATACGAAGCCGACGTTGAAAGCGGCGAAGCCTTGTTTGTTGAGTATGGCTGCACGTCCTGCCACTCGCTGGATGGTTCGGCACTGGTCGGTCCTTCGATGCAGGGAATGGGGGCGCGAGCT
>JAADYZ010000507.1 GCA_010092775.1 Chloroflexota bacterium | reverse complement strand
GTGGGCGACCGGCTCTATCGCATCCATGACTTCACCGGCCTGACGCGGGTCCGCCCGCTCAACGTGATCGAGTCGATGGTGCTCGTGAGCAAATACAAAGATGACCCAGGCTCGTTTTCGGACCCGCGCGTGCGGTCGGTCTTTGTCGGCCAACATAATTTGCTGCGCAGCGGCATCAAGAGTGTGCGCGATTTCAGCGCTGGTCGGATCGAGGTGCCTTTATTCCCGACGATGGAAGATGCGCTAGAATGGGTGCAAGACGACTACAGTGAGTTTCTCTCAAGGAAGACGGCTTAAGGCGCAGCACTATGATCCTAGAACTCGAACGTATTCCAGATACTCCGATTTTGGTCCTTTATGCACGCGATCCTGAGCCGGGCGAAAGCCAACCGTCTCAGTCGATTGCCACACAAATCAGCGCTTTGCACAGCAAAGTCCTTGACCTGCTTGAGGATTACGAGACGATCTACCGAGTGATCGACTTCACGCGCCTACATATCGATCCAAGCGATGTGCTGCACGGTGTCGCGCAGATCGGTAAGATGCGCGGCAAACCCGGGTCGCTGTCCGATCCGCGTGTGCGCCCTGTCTTTGTGGGCAAGCACCCCCTGATCGAAGCGTCAGCACGCACCCTGGGTAACGATCCCAATGGCCGTCCCCGCGTCGCCTTGTTCAAGACGCTGGACCAAGCACTGGACTTCATTGACCGTGAGCGCGGCCAGGATAGCAGTGCCATCGCCTAGTCGGCCATCTGAAGCCCACAACGATCGATCCCCCTGGCCGGGCAACGGATGTCCCGGTGGTCTAATCGCCCATCGCTGATTGCTGGCAGTTCATCACCCAGCGCTTATTGTCTTCTGGCGGGGCATCCGCTACACTGACCGAGTTGCATTTCGGTTAGCGCAGAAGGTTGTGCGATGCGTGAGCGTTTACGCCAGTTACTCCCCGATGTGGCGGTGCTGCTGATTCTGTTGGTCGGCCCGCTGATTTTGTTCTTCCCGCAAACGATTGGCAGCAAGACCCTTCTGCCGATCGATAATCTGTATCAATTTGAGCCCTATGCCAGTGAGGCTGAGGCCGCCGGTCTGTTGGATGAATCTGGGCGCTTGGTACCGCAGAACGCCCTGCTATCTGATCTGATTTTACAGAACCTCGCCTGGCGGCAGTTCATCAATCAGCAGGTGGGCGATGGCGAAATCCCGCTGTGGCAGCCGCACATCACCGGAGGCGGACCCTTTTTGGCGGCAGGGCAAAGCCTGCCAATCCACCCCTTCAGCTTGCTGTTTTTGATTTTGCCGCTAGCCAAGGCCTATGGCTGGTACACAGTGCTGGTTCTTTGGGTGGCGGGGATCAATATGTATGTGTTGGCACGGGTGTTCGGCATCCGCCGACCCGGGGCACTGGTCTCGGCGTTGACCTACCAATTGAGCGGATTCTTCCTGGTCAGCGTGGTCTTCCCGATGATCCTGGCGACGGCAGTCTGGCTGCCACTGGTGCTGGCCTTTACCGAACTGACCATTCGAGCGGAGCCCATCCGGGCTAAGGCCGCCTCCCTACCCTGGATTGCTGGTGGGGCAATCGCGCTCGGATTGGCCGGATTGGCCGGTCACGCCGAGGCACTTTACTTTACGCTGCTGGTGATGGCCTTCTACGCGTTGGTTCGGCTGATCGCGCTGCTGCTCCATCGGCCAGAGGGTTGGACCTGGGGGCAAATCCTGCGGCCAGCCGGTGGGCTAGTGGCGCTGGTGGCACTCGGATTAGCGCTCAGTGCGGTGCAGTTACTGCCCAGCTACGAGTTGGTGGTCAATGGCTTTCGTGAGGGCCGTACCGATTTCGCCACCGTGCTGAGCTTTGGCTATCCAACGCGGCGGGTTTTGACCTTCCTGTTGCCGAACTTTTTCGGCAATCCTGCTCATCATGCCTATTTCGATCTGTTCACCTGGAGTTGGACGCCGGTCAGCGTCAACGCGGCAGGCGGCGCAATCAACAACACCAGTTGGGGTATCAAGAACTATGTAGAGGGCGGCGCATATCTGGGTCTGCTGCCGATGGCGTTGGCGCTGCTCGCCAGCCTGCAATGGCTCGCCTCGCGCTTGGTGCCACGCCCCTCCTATATGCCAGAGTACAGACCTGGCATGGACCTCTCCGAGCTGCACAAGCAAGCCCTCCGCCTGGAAACGCGCCACATCGGGGTGGAAATGGCCGACCGCCCCTATCGGCTGACCTTCATGATCATGGCGCTGCTCTCAACCACCTTCGTGTTTGGCACACCCACCTATGCGCTGCTCTACTATGGGCTGCCCTTCTTCAGCCAGTCGCACTCACCCTTCCGCTGGGTGTGGCCGCTGAGCCTCGCTATTGCGGTGCTCGCCGGGTTTGGCGTCGAGTTGATCCAACGGGCGACCTCTGGCACGCGCAAGGAGCGCCGTCGCCGGCAGGAGATCGCGGAGGAGGCTGATAACGTCTTCCACCGCTGGGTGGCGATCGTCTGGTTCCGGGCGTTTCCGGTTCTGGCCTACGGCAGTCTGATCGCTGGTGGACTGAGCATCCTGGGCTTGGTCGTCAGCCGAGTGGCCTATGGCGCGCTTGAGGGGACGATCCAAAGCCTGTTCGAAGGCTTGGCACTGGCGCCAACCGCGTTTGCCGATGGGCGCATGTTCTACTCCTATCAGGCAGGCAACGTGTTGATCTTCGCGTTGATGGCGCTGCTTAGCGGTGGGACGCTGCTGCTGGCCTATCGTGAGGCAGTGATTGAAATCCCCGAGCGTCTGCGCCGCTTTGTCCCACGCTATGAGATTCAGACCTGGGTGTTCCTCGCTCCCTTGGTGGTGCTGATTGATTTGCTCATCCCCACCTGGGGCTTTCACCCAGCCGTCGACGCGAATTTGCTAGAGCGCATGCCAGACTCGATCCGCTGGCTGCAGGAGAACAGCGGGATTCAGTCTGACCTAGAGCCGGGGCGGCGTACACCAAGGGTGGTTGATCCTTCCCAATTGGCGCGCTTCATTGCCTATGAGGAACCCGGCGCAGATACGATGAACAGCAACATCGGTTGGCTGCACGGCCTGCACGATGCCTCCGGCTACGACAGCTTGATCGTTGGCGATTATGCCGACTACATGCGGACCATTCATCCACAGGGCGATTTGCTGTTCAACCGTATCGCACCGATCTACAGCCATCACGCTGAGGCGCTCGACTCGCCGCTGCTAGATGCGCTCAATGTGCGTTATGTCGTCTCTGAGGTGGAAATCGACAATCCCAAGTACGAGCTGGCCTTTGAGGACGAGGCCGTCTTTATCTACGAGAATCTAGGGGCGCTGCCGCGTGCCTATACCATGCCCTTCGATGCAACAGTCTATACCTTTGGCGAGGACCCAAGAGCTGAACTGGCTGAAGCGGTCAGCCAATATGATGTGCGACACTATACTCTGCTGCATTTTCCACCCAATCCCCTGGCCGACCCACCAGCCAGCGCGACCGAACCTGCTGCGATCGGCCCGGCAGCGATCACCGTATACGAAAGCCGCGAGGTGTGGATTGATGTTGCGGTGGAGGAGCGCAGTTGGCTAATCCTGGGCGACAGCATGTTCCCCGGATGGCGGGCCTTTGTGCGCCCACTGGGCAGTGTAGATCAACAGGAGGAGGAATTCGCAGTCGAGACGGTCAACGGACTGTTCCGGGGGGTGGTGCTGCCTCCCGGCGATTGGACTGTGCGCTTCAACTACAATCC
>JAADYZ010000081.1 GCA_010092775.1 Chloroflexota bacterium | reverse complement strand
CATCAAGTAGGATCAAACCGTTTTCGATGCGCTCTCCGAAGTCCTTGTTGTAGCCGTTCCAGGCACGGATGTTGATGCCTGTGCGCTCCGGACTGACCAGCCCAATACAGCCAGCGGAGGCCCCAGTCGTGCGCAGCGCCCAGTCCAGCGTGATATTGATCACGCGGTCCAGGTCGAGTGTCCGGTTCAGTTCGCGGTCAATACGCTGAAGGTTCTGTAGCTCGTCCACGCGCAAGGCCAGCTCGGCGTCTGTCGCCTGATACAGCCGCGCGTTTTGGATCGCGATCGACGCCTGAGATGAGAAAGTGGTCAGCAGCGAGATGTCATCTTCGACAAAGGGCGTGCCGTCCTTCTTGTTGATTACCTCCAGCACGCCGATGCTCTCATCCTGCAAGATCAGCGGCACTGCCAGCAGCGATTCGGTGCTGAAGCGCGTCGCCTGATCGACATCGGAGAAGTGACGCGGATCAGCCGCCGCCTGGTTGGAGATGACGGGTTCCTTCTTCGCGGCAGCCTCACCGACAATGCCGGAGCCAGGCGGGATGCGCTTACCGACCAGGTTCTGAGCGGGGCCTTCCACCACACGGAAGACCAATTCGCCTGTGTTTTCGTCGATCAGGAAGAGCGATCCGGCCTCTGCGTTCAAGATGTCTACCGCGCTTGTCATGATCCGGCGCAGCAGGCTTTCCAGGTCCAGCGTAGACACCAGCTCTTTTCCGATGTTATTCAAGGTGGCCAATTGGAGGGCACGCTGTTCCGTCTCACGGAACAAGCGGGACTTGTCCAGTGCGGTTGCGGCCTGATCAGCGATGGACCAGAACACTTTGAGCTGGTCATCAGTGAACATCACACCTTGAATGTAGCTAGAGACGGCCAGCAGTCCGAGCGTGCGGTTGCCCGCCCGCAGTGGAACGCCCATCCAGGCATTCGGCGGATCGCTTAACGCTTCGACACCTCGCTGGCTGCATTCGCTCAGGTAGTTGTCGGTGCGGATGGGGCGTCCCGTCCGGATGACTTCCGACTCCAGACCGAGATAGTCCGCCATCAGCCTGTTTTCGCGATCGGCGTAGCGCTCATCACCTTCGACAAAGAAGGCGTAAGCCATCGCCCGGTTGATTGACTGGTGAAGAATAATATAGAAGTTGGTCGTGTCGATCAGTTTGCCGGTCTGCGTGTAGAGTAGTTCCATCAGAACGTCAGGGTCAGTCGAGAAGTTAACCGCCTGGGAGACCTGACCCAGCACGTCCAGCTCGCGCACGCGCCGCTCCAGGTCGGCAATCACCTGCGCACGTTCAACCGCCAGTGAGGCTTGCTCGGTCAGCGCCTGGATAAAGCGCAGATCGTGGATCGTGAATGGGTCGCCGGAGCGCTTGTTTCCAATCGAAACCCAGCCAGCCAGGCGATGTTGACCTTGCAGCGGCGCAAGGATCGGGGTGCGCAGCACAGCCAGCCGAGCATGTTCTTCGACCAATTCAGGCGGCAGGGGCTTGTTCAGCTCCAGAAAGATCACGTCGGCGGTCGTGCTGAGCGCGTGAACGAGACCGCTCTGCATATCAAATTTGATGTCCGTATCAGGTCGGCTCCCCTCGCCGACCGCCACGAAGTCATTGGTCTGCGGATCGCGCAGGAAGATGTAGATGTGCGTTGGCATCAGCGTTTCACGGACCTGCTGCTTGAGCAGTCGCGTCACCTCACCGAGACCTTCCGCCAGGGTCAGATCATGCCGGAAGTCCGTCAAGCGTTCCTCAAATTCGGCACGCGTTTGGAAGAACAGCCGATCGAGCCCGCTTTGCAAGGTTTGCCGCAGCGGTTGAAACACCACCACCAGGGTAAATGCCAGAATGCCGACCAATACGGAATTAATGGTGAGGTTGATCTGTTGAAGGCCCTCTGCACTCGCGGGGTCAAGCCCAGGTGGCCCAGCCGAGGTGTTGAGCAAGATCCAGGTCAACACCTGGGTGGCTCCGGCCACAACAAGCGCGTAGCCGATCACGACCACCACACCGATGACGGTGTAGGTGGCGGCTGTAGTGACCACACGGGTCGTATCAATCACGCTGTACTGAGTGATCGTATAGGCAATCACAACCGGGAAGAGCAGCAAGGCGGCGATTGTGTAGGATGGTGGGATCGAGAGCAGGCCAAGCGCGTCTGCCAGGAAGGGCAGCAAGGCAATGATCGACCCCAACAGGACCACCCAGCTTTGTTCGCGAACGGTTGGGGCCAGCGCCGTCAGACCGCGCACACCCAGGGCACCAACAAACACTGCGAAGCAGGTCGCGACAAAGATCAGGTTGACCGTGTTGACAGTCGAGAAGGCCATGAAGCTGCGCCCCATCTGCCACTGACCCCAGATCAGCACGGCCAAGACGGGGATCAAAGCATACCAGCGACGCACCGGATGGCGAGCCACCATTTGCGCTTCGTTTGGATAGTAGAGGCTCATCGCCAGGATCAGCCCCCCCAGGATCGGGAACAGGGCGAAGCCTAGGCGCGCCAGGATTTGCGTGGTCCACATATCGAAGGTTAGGATGCTAATTGCAGCCGCAACAAGGCAAAGGAGCAGGAAGATTCGTGCGACAGTCTGATCACGTCGCACCCGGTATACCCACAGCCCAATGCCGATGTATGCGAGGCCAACAACATAGGGGATGCCAAACAGGGTCAGCACGTCGCCCAGTGGCATCGTCATTAGCTCAACCGCGACGATCGCCTGCTCGCCTGTCGCTGCCCGCGTGACTTGCAATTCGAGGATTTCGCCGGGGGCGACCTCATTGCGGCGCAGGATTTGGGTCAGGTCAGGGCCGGAATCGACAGGTGTGTTGGTCTGAAAGCCGCCAATCGCCGTTACCGTATCAATGCGATCGCCTTGTAGCAGGCCGCCTACAGGTCCAGTCCAGGTATTTCCAACCAATGACCCATCTTCGACGTTGACATAATTGTGCATCTCAACAAACGCGCCAATAAACGGCACATTCAGCCAGAATAACGTAACAATCGGTGCGAAGATCAAGACGAGCGAAGTCAGAATCAAGGAGACGGCCAGGGTAAGCTGCCCTGCTTGATCGACCACTCGCCGCTCTTCAACCGCAGCATTCAAGATTTGGGTTGAGGACGGTGATGTTATGGCGCTCATTCAAGAGTCCTTAACTATAAAGCGATGATCATAGACGGTTAGGAGGTGCCAAGGCGACCGACCATATGGCACCTTAAAGACAATCGAATTCTACCATACGGCAGAATCCGATGCTAAAGGCCCAGGTTATAGAACGGTCGCTCTGAGGTTTGTGCACACCAATGACCGGGGACGCCCTAGTCTTGATTACGCCCTATAATGTAGATCGCGTGGATCAGCCCTGGAAAGTAGCCCAGCAGCGTCAGGACGATATTCAGAAAGAAAGCGCCTCCAAAACCAACTTGTAAGAACACGCCGACCGGCGGCACGATCAAAGACAAAATGATGCGACAACCGTCTCCCATGTTTCGTCTCCCTTGATGGAAAGGATCATGAAGCCAGTATAGCTAATCTGCCTGAGCCTTGCACAGGCGCAGCCCGCCAGGGTGCGCCCTGCGACAGGTTGACACTCCTTTGTCAGTACGTTAAGCTCATGAAACGAGACCCGTTAGCACTGTCCTGATTAGATTG
>JAADYZ010000080.1 GCA_010092775.1 Chloroflexota bacterium | reverse complement strand
CGGCTTCAGCAATCTTCACAGGCATCGAGGGCTTCAGTGTGCGCGACGAACTCTATCGCCACGACTACCAGCCTGACTGCGAGGTTCATTTTGTTGTTGATCTGGGTGAAGACATCGAGCCGGTCGTCTGGACCCGTAGCCATAGCCGTGGGCGGGTATGCTACTGCTCGCTTGGCCACACAGTCAGCGCGATGCGGCATCCAACAACCCAGGCCATCTTACAACGCGGGCTGGCCTGGGTAGCTGCTGGATGAACACCTTACGCATCGGTCTGATTGGCTGCGGGGATATTGGTCGTTATGTGGCTTTCTTCAGCCGCTTGATCCGCCGCTGGACGCTCAGCGCTGTTTGTGATGCCGACGAGCAGCGCGCAGAAGCATTTCGGGCCCGCTATAGGGCGCAGACTAGCTACACCAACTATCTGCAGATGTTCGAGCAGGCTGACCTCGACGCGGTTTACATTGCTGTGCCCCATCACCTCCATTGGCCGATGACCTCCGCAGCACTGGAACGTGGCCTGCCCGTTCTGCTGGAAAAGCCGCTGGCCGATAGTCTGGCTGACGCACGGCAAATCGTTGAGGCGGCGGAGACAAGCGGAATTGGAGTCGCTGTCAACTATCAATATCGCTACGATCGCGGCTGTTATGCCTTGGCACGGGCTGCCCAGCGCGGCGATTTAGGTGAGCTGCGTTATATCCGCTGCCATGTGCCCTGGCTGCGCGGCCCCGCATACTTCGAGCAATCGGCCTGGCACCGCCATCTCGATCAATCAGGCGGTGGGACGCTGCTCACCCAAGGCAGTCACCTGCTTGATGTCGCGCTTTGGGCGGCTCAATCCCCGCCGATTGAGGCAATCGGGATGACAGCGCGGCGCGTCTTTGAGACAATTGAGGTGGAAGACCTGGCTCAGGCCAGCATCAGGCTGGAAAACGGCGTGCTGATCCAGATCAGCAGTTCGATGGTTTCGGTACCAGAGCAAGCTGCAAGCATCGAAGTGTACGGCGAACGTGGCACTGCGATCTACAGCAGTCAGCCGCGTCCGCATGTGCGCTTTGTGGGCTTGTCTGCCCGGCGGGAGGCCCCACCAACCTGGGGACTGCACGCCCTCCAGCGCAGCCTGATTGGCTTCCGCGATTGGATTCTAGATGGCCGACCCTATCTGACGCCCGCCGCTTCGGCGCTGCCGGTCATGGCCACCGTCGATGCAGTATACCGGTCTGCTCGAACAGGCCTGACAGAACCCCTTTATCAGGAGAAGCACTAATGTCATGGTACAACTCAATTGTGATTGGTCTGCTGCGGTCGCCGCTGCACCCAATGATGAGCAAGAGCACGATGATCGTGAACTATGAAGGGCGCAAGAGCGGTCGGCCCTATCAACTGCCTGTGAACTATGTTGAGCACGGCGAGCATCTGTTGACCCTCAGCAACGCCGACCGCACCTGGTGGAAAAACCTACGCGACGGCGCCCCCGTCACGCTGCGCCTGCGTGGGCGAGACGTCTCCGCCACTGGCGTCGTCGACGAAGATGACGCGACAGTGGGCGAGGGCTTGTTGACGCTCTTCGCAGCCCAACCCCAGTACGCGCGTTTTTTCAACATCAAAGTGGATGACAAGGGCCAGCCACTTGATGCAGGGGCCTTCGCGGTAGTCGTCAAGGAAAAGGTCATCGTGCGCTTCACCGACCTTCAGTAGGCCCGCCGTGCAAGCCTAACAAAGCACAGGCAGCCCGCGCAATAGCGTTGCGTATCCAGCGCAGCTTGACTATAATGCAAATGAATCGCGCGATTGTTGAGTGAATTCGAAAAGCTGAAACTCGGAAAGGAGGTGGTCATACAGTGCATAAACAGAAAGCCACCCCTGGAGGTTGTTCGCGCTAATTTGAACGCCTGACTGCCACCTCGGGTGGCACTCTGGACGGCCCCGCCACAGTGCGGGGCCGCACGCTTTTAAAGCGCTGCCAAGATTACCCCCTCTCGCCAGAAGCCGGTATACTGGCTCGCATGACCGCGCCTCCCCCATCGCAAGAGACACCATGACGGACCAAGACATCATCCTGTCTATTGACCTCGGCACACAGTCCGCCCGTGCCATGCTCATCGACTCACAAGGAACCATCCGTGCGAAGTCCAAGATTGACGTGGTTCCTTACATCGCGCCGGAACCGGGCTGGGCCGAGAAGGACCCGCTCGCCTATTGGGACGACCTGTGCATGGCTTGCCACGATCTATGGGCGAAGACCGACATCCCTAAAGAGGCGATCGCTGGCGTCAGCTTAACCACGCAGCGGGATACGGTCATCAATGTGGATCGACAGGGCAAACCCGTCCGACCGGCGATCGTCTGGTTGGATCGTCGGCGCAGCGAGAACGTGCAGCCCGTTGGCGGCTGGTGGGGCCTGCTTTTCTTGTTGAGCGGTACGCGCGAGACAGTGGCCCACCTGCAAAAGGAATGCCCAATCAACTGGATCAAGGCGTATCAGCCGGAAGTGTGGGCCCAGACACACAAGTATCTCTTTCTATCGGGCTACATCACATACCGCCTGGTGGGGCGCTTTGTCGATTCGATTGGCAACCAGATTGGTTTTGTGCCCTTCGACTTCCGCCGCCATCAGTGGGCCCGCCCGTCAGATTGGAAGTGGATTGCTGCGCCCGTCGAGCCGGAGCAGCTTCCGGAGTTGATCTCACCAACGGAGATTCTAGGTGAGATTACGCCGGAGGCGGCGGCTGATACCGGCATCCCGGTTGGCCTGCCCTTGATCGCGGCGGCGGCGGATAAGCAAGCCGAAGTCATGGGGTCGGGCGCATTGGCTCCGCATATTGGTGCCATCAGCTACGGCACGACCGCAACCATCAACACCACCCATACCCGCTACGTCGAGCCGATTCCGCGTGTGCCACCCTATCCCTCAGCAGTTCCTGGCTCCTACAGCCTGGAGATTCAAGTCTATCGTGGCTACTGGATGATTAGTTGGTTCAAGCACGAGTTCGGCTGGGTGGAGCAGTTAATGGCCGAGCAACAAGGCGTAGAGGCGGAGAAACTACTGGACGATCTATTGAAAGAGGCCCCAGCAGGGTCAATGGGTTTGACGTTGCAACCCTATTGGTCGCCGGGATTACGGCTGCCTGGGCCAGAAGCAAAAGGCGCGATCGTGGGTTGGGGCGATGTGCACACACGGGCTCACTTTTACCGGGCTATCATTGAGGGCCTTGCCTATGCGCTGCGTGATGGCAAGGAACGCACAGAACGCCGGACTGGTGTTCAGATCACGGAGCTGCGGGCGGCGGGCGGTGGGTCGCAGAGTGACGGGGTGATGCAGATCACAGCGGACGTTTTCGGTCTGCCGGTGTCGCGACCTCACAGCTATGAAGCCGCCGGTCTGGGGGCTGCAATCGATGCAGCGGTCGGGCTGGGCCTGCACGGCGATTTTGCCAGCGCTGTCAGCGAGATGACCCACATTCGAGACACCTTCGAACCGAACATGGCCAATCATCGTTTGTACAACGAGCTATATCGCGGCGTCTATACCAAGCTTTACCGTCAGCTCAAACCCTTGTACGAGTCGATCCGCTCGATCACAGGCTATCCACCGCGTGACTGAATAGGCCAAAACACGCGCTCATATCAAGCGCAACTTAGGCTTCTTTCGCGGGTTTTGTCCTTTGCTACTAGGCTCTGATTGTGGAATCACGCACAATGAGAGTGTGGCTCAACTTCCAATTGCTACAGCCAGTGTGGCCCGCGCAGCGTTCACTTCAGGAGGGTACTCCATGCAAATCGTCACAGATCGCGCCGCAGACTTATCGCAGGAGCAGATCAAGGGACTGCCGATTCACTATGCGCCGCTCTTCATCGTCCTAGAAGACAAGACCTATTCGAGCGGCATCGATATTCAACCTGAGAATTTCTATGAGTTGCTTGAAGGCACCGATGCCATGCCGACGACCTCACTGCCCTCGGCAGGCGAGTTCGCCGAGTTGTATCGCGAGGTCGCCAAGAAAGGCAGCGAGATTCTGTCGATCCACATCTCCTCCGGCCTCAGCGGCACCTTCGAAGCCGCCCGCATGGGCGCCGAAATGGTCAAGGAAGCCAGCATCACCTTGATTGACTCCATGTCGCTGTCAGGCGCGGAGGGTTGGTTGGTTGAGTTTGCGGGCAAGCTGCACAACGCAGGCTGGCCGAAAGACAAAATCGTTGAGACGCTTGAGGGCTTGCGCGAGCACATTGACCTCATGTTTACGCTGCCCAGCCTGCGCTACCTCATTCACGGCGGGCGGATCAGCCATCTGTCGGGGCTGCTGGCCTCAGCGCTGAACATCAAGCCGGTGATCGGTGTGAGCAAAGAAGACGGTCGCTATGAGCAGCGGGCACGCGTCCGCAGCTTCAATGGTGCGATCAAGAAGCTGGCTGAATTGGCGCTTGAACGCCACCCCAAGGGCACACCGCTGCGCATCCAGATCGCACATGGGCGTAACCCAGACGCAGCCGCTCAACTTAAGCAACATCTCGAAGAACTCTTTGAATGCCACTTCCTGCCAACAATGGCTATCGCTCCGGTTCTAGGCGCCCACACCGGGCCAGGTATTGTCGGCATGATCTACGCGCCAATGAGCGCCTTCGCTGATCTTCCGGCGGACTAACCGCCAACTCTCGATCACTCACTCAGCGTGGCCCACGCTAAGGTCACCATCAGAAGGGAAATGTATGCAAATCGTCACAGATCGCGCCGCAGACTTATCGCAGGAGCAAACCAAAGGTCTCCCGATTCACTATGCGCCGCTGTTCATCGCGCTTGATGGCAAGACCTACTCTAGCGGGATTGATATTCAACCAGAGAATTTCTACGAGCTGCTAGAAGGCACCGATGCGATGCCGACGACCTCACTGCCATCCGCTGGAGAGTTCGCCGAATTGTATCGCGAGGTTGCCAAGAAGGGCGGGGACATCCTCTCGATCCACATCTCTTCCGGCCTCAGCGGCACCTTCGAAGCTGCCCGCATGGGCGCTGAGATGGTCAAAGAAGCCAGCATCACCCTAGTCGATTCGATGTCGTTGTCAGCAGCACAGGGCTGGATCGTTGAATTCGCGGGGAAGATGATCAATGCAGGCTGGCCAAAAGAAAAAATCGTGGAGACCTTGGAGGGGTTGCGCACCCATATCGATGCCATGTACACCTTGCCATCGCTGCGCTATCTGATTCACGGCGGGCGTATTAGCCACTTTTCCGGTTTGCTGGCCACCGCCTTGAACATCAAGCCAGTGATCGGTGTGAGCAAAGAAGACGGCCGCTATGAGTTGCGGGCGCGGGTGCGCAGCTTCAACGGTGCGATCAAGCGGGTGGCGGAGCAGGTCTTGACGTATCATCCAAAGGGCACATCACTGCGTGTCCAATTTGTACACAGTCGCAACCCAGACGCGGTCGCCCGGCTCAAGGTACATTTCGAGGAACTCTTCGACTGCCACTTCTTACCTTCCTTGGCAGTCGCGCCTGTCGTGGGGGCGCATGCTGGCCCCGGCATGGTTGGCGTGGTCTACGCGCCTATGAGCGCCTTCGCCGGTCTTCCGGAAGAGTAGGCATCTATGCTGGATGGCTTGATCATCGGCGGTGGCATACACGGCACAACCCTGGCCCAGCGCTGGCTCAAGTCCGGTCCTGCAGACATTCGCATTCTCGATCCGCATCCCAGGCTGCTGGCGCGCTGGACGCGCCTCACCCGCAGTACCGGGATGCGGTTTCTGCGTTCTCCGGCCTGGCACCATCTGCACGCCGACCCACGTCACCTGGAGCAGTTTGCGCCAGCCGACGCTGTG
>JAADYZ010000079.1 GCA_010092775.1 Chloroflexota bacterium | reverse complement strand
GCTCGGAGATGTGTATAAGAGACAGGATCTTTCTGACAGCGGACGCCTTCGGCGTGATGCCACCGGTGAGCAAGCTCACACGAGAGCAGGCGATCTATCACTTCTTAAGCGGATACACAGCCAAGGTGGCCGGAACCGAGCAGGGCGTCAGCGCGGAACCCAAGGCGACCTTTAGCGCCTGCTTCGGTGAGCCGTTCTTGCCCTTGCATCCAAAGGTCTATGCCGACCTGCTGGGTGAGAAAGTCGATCAGCACAACGCAGACGTGTGGTTGGTCAACACAGGTTGGACGGGCGGCCCCTACGGCGTCGGCAGCCGCATGCAACTCGCGTATACCCGTGCGATGATCCATGCGATTTTGGACGGCACCTTAGCGCAGGTCGAGACGCGGCAGGAACCCTTCTTCGGCCTGCATGTGCCCGTTGCCTGCCCAGGTGTGCCTGATGAGGTGCTTGATCCCAAGCAAACCTGGAGCGATCCCGACGCTTACGATCGGCAGGCTCAGGACCTGGCCAACCGCTTCCGCCAGAACTTCGCAGCGAAATACGAAAAGAGCGTGGAACAAGCCATCCGCGTGGCCGGGCCTGTCGGGTAGAATTCTCCCTCAACGAGCGCGACGGCACAGCCGATTGGCTGTGTCGTTTTGATTCACCAGTTGCCTAGCTTGGCGATGATCCCCAGGACCAGCAAAGGGAGGAGAATGGCGCCGGGCCAACCAATCCAACGATAGGCGGCCAGCGCTGGAATGATGACACCCAAGCCAAGGTAGCCCAGGATTCCCAGACCAGCCGGCAGCCATTCTGGCATCTGGCGCAGGCCCAGCAATCGCAGGCCATCCTCTGCCCAGGCACCCACTTGCACGACCGCAAAGAATCCAAACGCGCCCGCCATGCTGAACACCATTGATGCCAGAAAAAAGGGCGCACGCAGCACGCGCAAGACACCCGAGGTTCTATCCGCGTCCGTTGGCATTGGCCTCACTGTCGTTCGCGAAGATGATGCGACCACCAAGGTCGGTTGATACTGGGCTGCATTCACGCAGATACTGTTCGATGATGCGCCCTGCCCCAAGCGGTGCCTGCCGGACGTTGCGCGCGGCCCGCACAATGCGATAGCCTGCACCGCCACGCCCCATGTAACCATCCATTGCAACTCGGAAGGTCTGACTTGCATCGCGGAAGTCAACTGCTTGCCCGTTAAACTCGGCGGAGAGGACCCGCTGACCGTGCGTCTTGAGGCGCGGGCGATCTTGATCGATGACCTGCGGCTGGCGCGATGGATCGACCGTAACCTTAAGCCCAGCATGGGACAAGAAGACACCAACCGCTCGCGGTAGATCGCTGACACCGCGTTCGAGAATCACTTTGAGCTGCGGCGCATTGATCTCCATCAACATAGGTGGATTGTCAAATGGATGATATTCGCTCAAGTCGTGGTTAGTAAAGTCGCCAGGACCATAGATCCGATCACCGCGCACGGTCCCCATGTGCACGAAGGTCAGATCGACTTCGTCGCTGAAGTAGTACTTGAGGGCATCTGCAAAGAAGTTGCCCGCTGTACTCTCAGCCAAAGTCTTGACTTCGGTCCGGGTATCGAGTGCTGTGGCAAGCTGCCCTAAGACAGTGGTCGGCGGGAGCTGCTCGACCCAGCGCTCGACCTCAGCCGCCACGATGGGGTCGTTCTCGTAGGTATCATCGATCGGGATCAGCTCGTATGATTGCAGCAGCGCCCTGCGGCCGGGTGCAGCTAGAAAGGTCAATTTGCCCATCTGGGTTGTGCCGACGATGGCGCGGACAATGGGCGTTTCATTGACCTCGTGGACGCGCTCCAACGGGGTGTGAGAATGCCCACCAATGATCACGTCGATCCCGCTGACGCTTTCCGCCACAGCGCAGTCGCCGATGTGCCCCAGATGTGAAAGCATCACCAGCAGGTCCACCTGATCGCGCAGGATATCCACCATCTTGGCGGCGGCTTCAACCTCCTGCATCACGGTCACATGATCGCGGAAGTCCTCCGGAAACAGCTCCATTGCGTCCACCGTCAGGCCGAAAATCCCAACGCGCACGCCTTCAAACGCTTTGATGACAAAGGGCCGCCACTGATCAAACAAGACGTGGTCGTCGGGGAAGGTCATGTTGGCCGACAGCCAAGAGAATCTCGCCTCATTGATTCGCTCAGCCAGCAGTTCCGATCCTTTGTCTGTATCGTGATTACCTAGTGTAACTGCGTCATATTCCAACAGGTTCATCAACTGAATGTCTGGCGCGCCGTGAAACGCATGCCAGAAGCGGCTGCCCTGATACAAATCGCCAGCGTCCAGGAGAAGCAAGTTGGGATGGCGCGCACGCTGGCGCTTGACGAAAGTTGAGCGGCGCGCATAGCCGCCCAGCGTCTCCCCGGAGGGAGTGGGTATCGGCAGCAAGTGGCCGTGTGTGTCGTTGCTATGAAGAATGACAAGTTCCACGTCTGATCTCAATCGACTGTGATCGGTCAATAGGTAGGGACGGATTGTACCAAGTCCGCCGCCAATTGGGCTAAATCGATGCCATCACCCGCAATCGACTAGGCTGGATGGGAGCTCAACTGCTCGGCGAGGGCGTCCGCGCCGGTGACTGGCAAACGGCAGGCGAAATTGTAGCAAACAAACGCCGTCGGCTTTCCATCGATTTGATCTCGACCAGCCAGCAACGCGATGGTGTCCTGAGCCTCTCCACCTGGCTTTGCCAGCGCGATCAATTGATTTGGACGATAGGCCTGATTGACCACTTTCAACAGGGACTGCATTGACTCATCGGCGGGGTCACCAACCAGTGCAATCTCATGTGGCTTCCCCAGGGCGAAGTCCAGCTGTTGAGCAAGGTAAGCAAAAGCACGCGGATACTGCTGAATTCCGACCGATAGCCGTGCTAATACCTGCCGGGCTTTGTCATGCCAATCGGGGCGGTCTGCGAGAATGGCTAGCCGCAACAGCACCCCAACCGCTACAGATGTACCGGAAGGCGTGGCGTTATCGGTCACATCCTGCGGGCGCTTGATCAACTGCTCGTGGTCGTGGGAGGTATCGAAGAAGCCAACCCCGTCCTCCCAGAACAAGTCGATCAACTGCTCCGTCAACTGGACCGCAGCACGATACCAGCTCAGGTCGAAGGTAGCCTGATACAGTTCAAGCAGCCCCTCGGCCAGGAAGGCGTAATCCTCCAGATAGGCGTTAAACTTGGCCTGCCCTTGCTTGAAGGACCTGCGCAGCCGCCCCTCAACCAGCAGGTTGTCGATAATGAAACGGCCTGCGTTAGAGGCCATCTCGATCAGGTCAGAGCGGTCAAGCATCCGACCGACTTGGGCCAGGGTGCTGATCATCAAACCATTCCAGGCAGTGAGCACTTTGTCGTCCAGGCCAGGATAGACGCGTTTGTCACGAATGTCGAACAAAATCGACCGTGCTGCGGCTATCTCCGTCTGGAGGGTGGTTGTGCCAACCTTGTGCTTGGCTGCGATGTCTTCAAGCGGCAGGGGCGTCCACAAGACGTGGTACTCGCCCTCGAAGTTAGGACCATCCAGAACACCCCAGTAATCGAGCACGCTCTCGACGTGCTGAATGTGGCCGTCGAGACTTTGGCGCAGCTCATCTTCCGTCCAACGGAAGAACTTTCCCTCTTCGCCTTCGCTGTCGGCATCTTGAGCGCTGTAGAACGCGCCACCGGGGGCTGTCATCTCACGCTTGAGATAGGCGACTGTCTGGTTGATGACCTCCAGATAGTGTTCCTTGCCGGCTACCAGATAGCCCTGCGCATAGATGCGCAAGAGCAAAGCGTTGTCGTAGAGCATCTTCTCGAAGTGAGGGATTAGCCACTTGTTATCGACGGAGTAGCGTGAGAAGCCACCGCCGAGGTGGTCGTACATGCCGCCTGCGGCCATCTTGTCGAGTGTGTGCGTGACGATATGCAAAGCATGATCCCAACCGTGCCGCGCATACAAACGGAGCAGAAGATCAAGGGCCATGCTCGGCGGGAATTTGGGTGCGCTACCTAAACCACCCCAAGTTGCGTCAAATTCTGATGCAAGTTTCTGGAAGGCTTCATCGAGGATCGACAGTGATAAGTCCTGGCTCAAGTTGCCTGTCAAGGTCAATTGGCCGCTGATAGCCTCAGTGAGACGTGCTGCATCGTTTTCGAGTGCCTCGCGATTTTCGCGGTAGTTCTGGACGATCACCCGCAGTAAGTCCATAAAGGAGCGCATACCATAGCGGGCCTCTTTGGGGAAGTAGGTACCACCGAAGAAGGGACGTCCATCGGGGAGCATCCATACCGACATGGGCCAGCCGCCACCGCCTGAGATCGCTTGGACGGCACTCATATAGATTCCATCGACGTCGGGGCGTTCTTCCCGATCAACCTTGACGTTGATGAAGTTCTCGTTCATGAAGGCCGCCGTGTCATCATCTTCAAAAGACTCGTGGGCCATCACATGGCACCAATGGCAAGCTGAGTAGCCAATACTCAGGAAGATCGGTTTGCCCTCTTCTTGGGCTTTGGCGAAAGCTTCCTCGCCCCAAGGGAACCATTCGACCGGGTTATCTGCATGCTGGAGAAGATAAGGGCTTGTCTCTTGAGCCAAGCGATTTGGCATAAGGTTCAATCGTCCTTTCAGGTTAGCGGGTTAACTTGGATGCAGCAGCTTGATCGACCAGCCAGATGAGTTGGCCGTCCACTGGTTCAAGGGCTTGAGCAGGATAGGTGCTCGGTCGATAATCGCCTTCTAGGACTTTGGCGAGTGCGTCAGCCTTGTGTTGACCAACGACCTGCACCACGATCTGGAGAGCATTGTTGATGACTGGCAGCGTTAAGGTCATTCGTTCAACGTTCATCTGGGGCACCAGGTATGCCAAGACCATCTCGCTGCCTTCGCTGACGGCCCGTGTCCCTGGAAAGATAGAGGCGATGTGGGCGTCCTCACCCATACCGAGCAGAACAAAGTCGAAGCGGGGGAACTCCTTGAAGCCTGGTTTGAAGACCTTGCGGAGTTCCTTCTTGTAGTCGAGCATGGCCGTCTTTAGCAAGCCCTCACCGGGCATGGGAAAGACCTGATTGGGTGGAATGGGCACATGGTCGAGCAGCGTTTCGCGTGCCATCCGGTAATTGCTTTCTGGGTCCGAGTGATGGACACGGCGTTCATCACCGAAGAACACATAAGTATCCTGCCAGGGGGCTTGCCCTCTCCAGGGGTCCGCGGCCATCATGCTGTAAACGGTACGGGGTGTACTTCCGCCCGATAAGGCGATGGTGAACATCCCACGTTCGGCGACAGCTTGGTTGGCAAGCATCACCCAACGACGCGCGGTTTCTTGCGCGACGGCCTCAGCGTTGTCTAACCTGACGACTTCAGCCACAGTGCTATCCTTTTTGCTGTGCTTCTCACTATGAGGGATAGTATCGACAGACGCGGGGAGTAAGCAAGGTGGGCCAATCAGTGTAGCGACCGGCCCAGCCTCATTTGCTCTGACTCCCAGCGACTAGCCGTCTTGCTTTGAGCCGGTATAGCTCGCCTCGATCGCTTTGATCTTGTTCAGTCGACGCAGGTGGCGCTCATCACCACTGAACTCTGCGCTCAGGAAGGCTTCGACTAGCGACTTGCCCACTTCAACCCCGATAACGCGGCCACCGAGGGTGAGCACGTTCATGTCGTCGTGTTCGACGCCTTGAGCGGCGGAGTAGGTATCGTGGCAGATCGCGGCGCGGATGCCTGGGATTTTATTGGCGGCCACATTGGCACCAACCCCGCTCCCGCAAATCAGGACTCCGCGTTCGCCCTGCCCCGCGACGATTGCTTCACCGAGCGATTGGGCCACATCAGGATAATCTACAGCGTCTGTGCTGTGTGTACCAAGGTCAACGACCTCATAGCCAAGCTGCGAGATGTAGCCCTTCAGGCTTTCCTTCAGGTCGAAGCCAGCGTGATCGGCTGCGATAACAATTTTCATCCGGATTGTTGTCCTTGCTTAGCTGTCCAGAAGCGCTTGGGCGCGACTGACCACGTTTTCGACGTTGAAGCCCAGTTCTTTGAGGACCTGCCCGCCCGGTGCAGACTCGCCAAAACGATCCAGGCCGATCACATCGCCGGCCATCCCGACGTACTTGTGCCAACCGAGCGGCACACCTGCCTCGATTGAGAGGCGCTTGCTGACCTCGGGAGGCAATACCTCGTCTCGATAGGTCTGCGGCTGCGCGTCAAACAGCTCCCAACATGGCATCGATACTACCCGCACCTTGACGCCATCCGCTTCGAGTTCGGC
>JAADYZ010000506.1 GCA_010092775.1 Chloroflexota bacterium | reverse complement strand
CCCTGTCCGATGATCGGAGCCCGACTATGGCCCCGCAACCTGGGCCAATCGACCAAGACGCTGAGCAGCCGATAAGGCAGCCACCCTGGCTTGCCTCGCTGCACGGCCTCAGCTGGCCATGGGTGCGCCCCTCGGCCCATCTGAGTTCCCCCACAGATCGCAGCAACGCTCAATTGCTGGCCACCATTTTATTGGTGGCTGTGCCCGTCTACGCTGCTTTCGTCCTGGCTGGGCGTTTCTACCGTGAGTCAAGCACTTACTTTGCCTACCTTGCCGTGAGCTTTGCGTTTCTGATGGTCGCCTACGCGTTCAGCCGCAGCCGCCACTATCGCGTTGGGCTGTGGGTGTTTATTCTGCAGTCTCTAGGGGTGGCAGTGATCGCCTCATGGACTTTGCAAGAGCCGATCTTTACCCTGACGTCCTTGGTCGGGCTGATCATGGCGAGCTTGTTTCTGGCCCCAGGCGTAGTGCTCAGCCTGGTCTTTGGTGTAGGACTGCTCACCTTAAGTATCGACTTTGTCATCGGCCCGGACGACTTCTTTATCCCTGGTTTGTGGTTGATGGCTGCGATTACGTCGCTCGTCTACACCTATACTCGTCATCGTAATGAGACCCTGATCCAACAGCAAGTCGAGCAGCTCACGCTAAGCAGCGAGCGTTATCGATCCCTAGTCGAAAGCCAAACAGAACTGGTGCTGCGCTTCACCCCAGACTATCGGATTACCTATGCCAATGAGGCTTGCGCTGCCGCGTTGGGTATCCCCATCGAGAATATCATCGGGCTGCGGCTCATGGAGGTCCTGCCCATGCATGATCGTGAAAGCGCACACAGCCTTTTGGCGACCAAAGCCAACGCGCAGGGCATCATCGAGTTGGAGTACAGCTATAAGCGACCCGACCAGACACTGCGCTGGCTGCATTGGAACGCGCAACTGATCCGCGACGATGCTGGCCAATTGCTTGAGTATCAGGCCGTCGCGCGCGACATCACCGAGCAGAAGCTTGCCAAGCAGGCCCTGCAAGAGCGCGAACAACGCTATCGCGTGCTGGCCAGCAACCTCAGTAATATGATGGTCGTGCTCATCGACCCGACGATGAAAGTCCTGACCGCCGACGGTCCGCTATTAGATCAGCTAGCCGACTCGCAAGAGCTCAAGGGGGATACTGTGGCGGTGATGATGGACACCGAGACGACTAACCAGCACCTGCCACACCTCAGATCGATGTTGGCTGGGGAAGGCAGCGAGCTGGAGTGGCAGCAGTTGGACTTCATCTTACGCAGCGTCTTTGTGCCGATCAAGGACGACCAGGGCACGGTGCTCTATGGCATGATCATGACACATGACATCACGGAGCGACGGCGCATCGAAGAGGCCCGAATGCAAGTCGCCCTCGAACGCGAACGCGCCGAGCTCTTGCAGCAGTTTGTCGACGACATCTCGCATGATCTCAAGACGCCGCTGACCGTCTTGCGGACCAATCTATTCATGCTGCGCAAGACGATCGAGGATGATAGCAGCCGCTTGCGCATCAAACGGGCAGAAGCACAAATCGACCGCCTGGAACGGATGATTAATGACATGCTGGTGCTGTCGCGGCTAGATCGCCCCTCAGATTTTGCTCTGCACACTGAGTTGTTTGAGCTGACGGAGATGGTCAGCCGGCTAGTGGCATCGGAGCAGGCTGTGGCAACCATCCACCACCAGACCTTGCAGCTCCACTGTGATGAGCCGAGCATCCTGTTTTTCGGGGATGCCGAACAAATCGAACGGGCGTTTAGCAATCTGATCGACAATGCCCTTCGCTACACACCCGAGGGCGGCAGCATCGATGTGAGCTTGAAGCGGGTCGGCAGCGAGATTTTGTTTTCGGTGCAGGATACGGGTGCGGGTATTCCCGAAGAGGAACTCGGCCAAATCTTCGAGCGCTTCTACCGAGGGCGCAAACATCGCCCTAGTGACGGGGGGAGCGGACTAGGCCTGTCCATCACCCAGCGGATTGTCGAACTGCACAATGGACGCATCGAGGTCACCTCAGAGCTGGGCAAAGGCAGCCGCTTTGAAATCCATTTAAGCAGCAGGCATATCACGCCATCTGTCAGCAGCCCAACAGTGGAGAACTAGGCGGAATCGGATTATAGTCTGGACGGCGGACGTTGATGTGACCAAGCAAGGTGATGCCCATGAGCCGAGTCCAGGCCTTTATCGAGTACTTGATCTCCAACACCGACTTGCAGCAGCGTTTCATTAACTGGCTGCGCGCAGGGCAGGAAATCAGCCCGGACATTGTCCAGATGTCTGCCCACGAGGCTGGCTTCGACTTCTCTCTCGACGATCTAGACGATGCGTATCGGGGTGATCCATCGATTGATGAGCGCATCGCTTTGATACTGGCCAACTACGGCGTCACGCCCGGATCCGATGCGTGCTACGCCTCGAATGAAGCCTTCGACAGCATCCAAGGTGGGATTGGAACCTAAAGCGTGCGACCATCTCCAAAGAGTTGATCGCACGTTAGCAAACCGAAGCCCGATCGCAGCCGCTTATTGCAGCGCCGAAATCGTGATCTCGCGCTCATCCCCAGCAACGCGGGTCTCGACCTCATACAGCCCAAAAGTCTCACTGGCCTCTCCGTCACCCGCCGCAAACTGCTCCTCAACCCAGGCAACGATATCGCCGCGCTCCGGGGCGGTACGTAAGGTCGCCGTGAAGTACTGATCGATGATCAGGTCTTGGGTTTCCTGATCGTCCTCATTGTCTGCGATGGTCCAGACGATCGTCACGCTGTCAGCATTGCCTTGCAGACCGGTCACCGTGACGCTTATGGGCTGGTCGTCATCCTCGCCACTGAAAGTCTCGCGGTCACCCTCCTCAACAGACTCGTCGAGGCCAAAGCCAAAGCGGTTGAACACCGATCGCACGCTGTCGATGGTGACGCCGAGGTTGGGTGCCTCGGTGGGGCGTGGAGTAACCGCGCCCTCAGCCGGACCGATGTTCGGGCCAACCACAAGGCCAAAGATCACCGCTGCAAACACCAGGCCGATCACTCCGACGGCACCATACACGGCGATTTGCGTGAAGTCTGGCCCGTCGCCCTTGGGCCGCCGGGCGCGGGTCCGCTCGACTTCCCGCTGCTTTGCCTCTCGATCCCCCAGCGTATCAATCAAGCCAGTGGGTTTTTGTTCGTCTGACATGCTGCTTCCTCCGATGTGGTCGAAAAATCACCAAGACTTTAATCGACCCGGCGAGGTTCGTCAATAAGCTGGCAGCGCCGATCAAAAAGATGTGG
>JAADYZ010000505.1 GCA_010092775.1 Chloroflexota bacterium | reverse complement strand
TGACCGGCGTGACCAAACGCACGCTGCATTACTATGATCGGGTTGGCTTGCTGAAGCCGTCACGAAAAACCGAAGCAGGCCACCGCTGGTACACACACACGGATTTGCTGCGCCTTCAGCAAATCCTGACCTTTAAGTGGATCGGCTTTGATCTCAAGCAGATCAAAGCGCTGCTCACCCAACCAGACTACGATCTGCTGCAATCGCTGCGCGGCCAACTTCATGCGGTCGAGGGCCAAATCACCCGGCTGGAGGCGGCCCGCGATGCGCTCGCTGAGACGATTGATCGAATCGACGCTGAAGAGGCGGCGTCTGATCTCGATCCAGCCCTGGTGAACACCATTATTCAGGGGGTGCTGCGTGGCGATCAGGCCGATACGCTGTGGCAGTTCTACAGCAATGAGGCGCAAGCTGGCCTGCAAACGCGCTGGATAGCCCTCTCGCCTGAAGAGCAGCAAGCTGCCGAACAAGACTGGGTCGACCTGTTCGCTGGCTTCGCTGCAAAACAGCATCTACCAGCCGACCACCCTGAGGTGCAGGCGCTGGCTGCCCAGATGCAGCACTTGATCGATGCGTTCACCGGCGGCGACCCTGAGGTCGAAGACGGACTCCGCAAGCTGAGCGAAGCCGCCCAGGCGGGCGCCTTGCCCAATGCAAGTGTATCCAGAACCGCTCATTGGCGGGTCGAGGATGATCTACGGGACTACATCGAGTGTGCCCGCAGAATCTACCTGAGCAGGGCTAATCGTCGTCCTGACCAATCACCTTGATCGCCTCGCTGCTGTCGAGCGGCGGGTTGCGCCAACCATAGATGACCAGAAAGAGCAGAAACACCGCAAACGAGAGTCCTGCGGCAATGAGCGTTTCGGCCACAAAGCCAAAGAAGATCGCCCAACGGTAGGTGAGGAAACCCAGCGGCAGCACCACAAAGACCGCCGTCATCCAGCGGCGCTTCTTCTCAGTGCGGTTGAGGGCTAGCAGCGCTAGGGTATACCCGATGGTGAGAATAACGAGGTTAGAGATGTTCATCGTGACGGATTCTAGCTGCGATGAGATGCCTGTTCAACACGGTCCATGTGGCTTGGAGTCGCGAGATCGTTGATGCACGCTAATGATGGCCCGGCAGCCCCCCCAAGCTGGCACCGATGGCAGCCTGGTGCGTCGCTCAGACACCTCCGCATACGTCTGGAATAGGCTCTAGCTTGTCTCGATGGTAGCCGGGCGTGGTTGATTGCCGTCAATATCGGTGAAGCCATATTCCTGGGCGAGCTGCGCCACGACGTGAAACTCACCCGACTTCTCCAGTAAGTCCGGGTCGGAGGCGAGCGCCACAATGGCGCGTCCCGTGAACTCTGGCGACTCGGAGTTGCGCATCTGGAAAATCTGAGTGGCCGTTTGCATCCGTTCGGTGCGGACCAAGCCCGGATAGAGCGATACCACCGCCACCCGGTGATGGCGCAGTTCGTGGGCCATATCCTGAACCATTTTGTCGGTGGCCGCCTTGGCCACGCCATAGGGCACATTTGAGATGTACTTCTGGGCCGCCCAATACGACAGCATCACAATCAGCCCCGATTTCTGCTCGATCATGCGCGGCGCCACCCAGCGGCTGGCGGTGAAATAGGTCCGAACACCGCTATCGAACATGGCATCCCAACGATACACAGGCTGTTGCCAGAAGGGCGCCCCCCAGGGATGATCCTGGTCAGTGATGCCTTCGAAGCCGCCCCAGGCAGCATTGACCAGAATATCGATACGCTCACTGTCATCGAGGATGTAGCCGAAGGCTTCAGCGACTTGGTCGTCAACGGCGTGATCGCAGGGTACCACGATACACTGGCCGCCACCTCCTTCGATCTGGTCAAGCGTGTCTTGCAAGGTACCCGGTGCGTCAGCGATACTGGCTTCCGCGCTGCGCCCCGTGACGTAAACTCGAGCCCCGGCTGCGGCCAGCGCCAGCGCGGCACCGCGCCCAATGCCTCGGCTGGCTCCCGTGACGACAGCGACCTGCCCCTCTAGTGGCTGTGACCCGTCCTCAAACATACTCACCCTCTCCTGTCGGAATCTCAATGTGCCCAACCAATAGCATAGCTGACCCGATTTAGCAAGAACTTGTGAGTGCTGCCCTTAGAGAATCTTGTAGCGGTCTACTTTGAGCCAGCGCGCTTCCATCTGCATTGCTAACTGGATGGCCATCCCCAGGCCCCAGAGCAGCCCCCCAATCATCGGGGCACTCAGTGCGACCCCTGAGCCAACCGCACCCAGGATGCCCGCAGCCAGGCGGCTGCGGCCAAGCGTGGGCACAAACCAGCTATCCACTTGAACGGTAGGGAGATCACGTTTGAAGCTTAGGGAGAATTCCCGTCGGATGGAAGCCTCGCCAGAGCGGAGGTCGCTGAGACCCCGGCGGGTCATGAGGAGGGCACTCGTCAACAGGAAAAGCGATGAGCCGATTTGGACCAGGATCATTTGGCCGTGACTGCCGCCTCATCTGCATCGGAGTCGGTGGGGTGGCGATGGATGATGAAGGTGTTGCGGTTGCGATCCTTGACGCGCTTGTAGACGTAATCGTCGACGCTGTTCAGGGCTAGATAGATGCCCCAACCGCCAGGTTGACGCGTCTCAAGGGGTTCGTCAATCGGGGTTTCGACATCATGTTTGCTGGAGTCGAAGTAGGCTCCCTGGTCCTCCAGCGTGACGCGGATGGTCTGATCGTCGATCTGCACCCAGACCTCGATCTCTCCATCGATTCCCGCCTCTTGATAAGCATGCAGGATGATGTTAGTCGCGAACTCATCTGCTGCTAGCACCAAGCGGTAGCTGGCACGCTCGTTTAAGCCAGCCTCTGCGGCCACTGCCTGCACATACTCGCGGATGGTACTGAGAGAGTCGAGTGTCCCTTGGACGCGGATCGCTTTCATACCCTTGTTACACTTTCATTTGGCGACGAGCACCACAATCGAACGTGGTTCCAGGTGAATATGTGCCTGGTCAGTTAACAGGTGTTCCTGCCCAATTTCCATCGCATCGCCCGGACCGCGCACCCCGGTGTTGATCATCAAGTGCCAGCGCCGCGTGAAGCGGTTTTCTGGCAGGTCCATGCTGAGCGGTTCATCATGCATATTCATCGCAATGTAAATCTTGTTGAGGCGGGCGGTGCTTTGCTCGCGACCGCACAGCATCAAGCCCAGTGATCGGTTCCAGCCCTCCCAATCGACGTGCCAAGCATCAGCCCCGTGCCAACTGATGAAGGGGCAGTCGGTGCCAACGAATTGGTAGCTGGTCAGCATATCAGAATGACGCAGGATGGGGTAGGTCATGCGGATGGCGATCAACTTGCGGAAGAAGTGCCAGATCTCTTGATTGTGCTCAATCAAGCTCCAGTTGAACCAACTCAACTCATTGTCCTGGCAGTAGGTGTTGTTGTTGCCCAGGCTGGTGTGGCCGTACTCGTCGCCCATACGGATCATGGGCACGCCGTGACTGACAAAGAGCAGAGTCATCGCGTTCTTCATCATTCGGACGCGCAAGTCATTGATCTCCGGGTCGTCGGTTTCGCCTTCAACGCCGCAGTTCCAGCTATCATTGTCATTGCCGCCGTCACGATTGCCTTCGCCGTTGGCCTCGTTATGCTTGTCGTTGTAGGAGAAGAGGTCCCGCAGGGTGAAGCCATCATGAGCCGTGATGAAGTTGATTGAGGCTGTCGGGCCACGTTCGCCGTACAGGTCAGGTGAGCCAACTAAACGCTGCGCCACCTCACCAATCACGCCGAAATCTCCACGCACCCAGCGCCGCATAATGCTGCGATACTTGCCGTTCCACTCCGCCCAACGCCCATAGGATGGGAAAGTCCCGACCTGGTACAAGCCACCGGCATCCCAGGCCTCTGCGATCAGCTTGGTATGTTTGAGCAATGGATCAAAGGCCAACGCCTCAATCAGCGGCGGATTCTTGAGTGGGGTGCCATCTTGGTCGCGCCCCATGATCGAGGCCAGATCGAAGCGGAAGCCATCGATATGGTACTCAGATACCCAGTAGCGCAGGCTGTCGATGATCATCTCACGCACGACTGGGTGATTGCAGTTCAGAGTATTGCCGGTTCCACTGTAGTTCTTGTAGTAGCCGTTCTGGTCGAGCATGTAATAGGTGGCATTATCCAGGCCACGGAAGGAGGTGGTTGGCCCGTTCTCATTGCCCTCGTTGGTATGGTTGTAGACCATATCGAGAAAGACCTCAATGTCGTTCGCGTGCAGCTCCTTGACCAAGGCCTTGAACTCATCCGACTGCATACCCAGATAGCCTGTTGCGGCATAACCTGCCTTGACCGCGAAAAAGGCCACCGGACTGTAGCCCCAATAATTGAGCAGGCGTTCACCCGTGACCGGGTTGTAGCGTGGGTACTCGAACTCATCAAACTCGGTGACTGGCATCAATTCGATGCAGTTTATGCCTAGCTCCTTGAAGTAGGGAATCTTCTCGCGGATGCCGGCATAGGTCCCTGGATGCTTAACATTCGAAGACGCGTGCTGTGTAAAGCCGCGCACATGCATCTCATAGATCACCAGGTCTTCAATCGGTACCTTCGGTGGGCGGTCATCTTCCCAATCGAAGTCATCACGCAGGATGCGCGAGCGCATCGGGTAGGGATCATAGGCGTCGGGCTCCTTCCCCCACACGTCACGCCCGACCACCAGGCGCGCATAGGGGTCGAGCAGCACAATGTCTGGGTCAAAGCGCTGACCCTTATGCGGCGCCCAGGGCCCATCCATCTTGAAGCCATATTCCAGGTCTTCCGGGTCCAGGTCGAAGACCATCATCGCGAACACGTCGCCGGTCCGAAACTCCTCAGGAAAAGGGATTTCCGCGTAGGGCGTCCGTGCACCAGGTTCAAACAGCACCAGCGTGCAGGCGGTCGCATTGGCGCTGTAAACAGAGAAGTTCACCGCTTTCCCAGGCATCATGGTGACGCCCAATGGAAAGGGCCGCCCGCGCCGCAGCCGGAAGCTGCCGTGCTCGTGTGTCGGGTATAGATCGATCCGGTCAATCATGACGTTTCCCCCCTGCATCCCCTGTAAAGCCGTCAACCATGGCTAGCCCAGATTCGCCAAGGCGTCGTCCTCTGTGTCGAAGGTTTGGAAGAAGCCCAAAAACCCGGTGACGCTCATCACTTCTGCGATGTGCTTCTGGATACTACTCACCGCGATCGTGGCTCCCACTTCGTCGGCCTTGCGTTGAGTCAATAGCAGTTGACGCAGCCCAGCGCTCGACAAGAACTCAACCTCAGCCATGTTGATCAACACGCTGGTGTTCGCCGCCAAATGCTGGTCGAGCGTCTTGCCGACCTCTTCCGCACTACTGCTATCGATACTGCCGGTCAGTCGTAGCACGATGACCCCGTCGCGTTCTTGTGTCTCAATCTCCATGACGGATTTGTCCTCTCAGCCAGACTGGCAACCCTCAAGATGTCCAATGGGCTGCCTATGATTATGATAGACCGATTTGGAACAAGAAGCCAGTCGCACCGTAGAATTGTGTGACGTTCGTCACAACCTTCTGGGGGCAGTGGCATTTCAGCTTGGACTGCGCTAGGCTGTGGACCATCCTCAACCCAAGCAGCAGGAGCATCAGCAGCAATGACAGAGCAACGGATCGGACTCATCGGCCTGGGCATCATGGGCCGTGGTATGGCGCACAACCTGCTGAAGGCAGGCTTCAACCTGACTGTGTGGAATCGCAGTCCAGAGCGCATGACCGAATTCATCGACGCAGGCGCACAGTCGGCAGCAAGCGCGGTCGATCTGGCCGCTCAATGCGACATCATCATGATCTGTGTCAGTGATACGCCGGATGTTGAGCAGGTCGTCCTGGGGGATGCTGGGGTGATTCACGGCGTCAAGGAAGGCGCCTTGGTGATCGACCACAGCACGATCAGCCCACAGGTGACCCGCCAGATCGCGCAGCAGCTCAATGCGAAGGGTGTCCACATGCTCGATGCCCCCATCAGCGGGGGCAGTGAAGGTGCCGCCAAGGGCACGCTCAGCATCATGATCGGTGGGGAGGCCGAGCAGGTGGAGCGGGCGCGCCCGCGCTTCGAAGCAGTCGGCAAGACCATCACCCAAGTAGGGGCGCAAGGGGGCGGGGAGATGGTGAAGCTGGTTAACCAGATTCTGGTCGTTGGCACCCAACTGGCCGTCAGCGAGGCGCTGCTCTTCGCGCAGGCGGGCGGCCTCGATCTGAATCGCACCCTCAATGCGGTCACAGGTGGCGCGGCAGGCAGTTGGATGCTCGCCAATCGTGGCCCACAGATGGTCGACCGAGATTGGCAGCCCGGCTTCACTATCGATTTGCAGCAGAAAGACCTGCGCCTCGTGCTCGAAGCCGCCGACCACCTGGGTGTGCCAATGTTAGCCACCAGCATGGTGTTCAATCTATATCGCACTTTGCAGGCGCAAGGCCTGGGCGCTGAAGGCAATCACGCCCTGGTCAAGGCTCTCGAACAGATGACCGGCATCACCGTTGGCGAGTAGGCCTCATGCTAGGCTGAATAGTCCGCTTGCCCAAGGCCGCCCGCTGAGCCAGCCAACGCCTTGCTCCAGCGATGTGCAGGCAGCAGGCGTTGTGTAGTACAATCCGCGCCGACTGAGCGTGACCGCGGGAAGGGCGCTGATGCAAAACGCAAACCAACTTAAACACATATTTGTCAGCTATCGTCGGATACAACC
>JAADYZ010000078.1 GCA_010092775.1 Chloroflexota bacterium | reverse complement strand
GCTGCCGCTGAGGTCGCTCGCGATGCCGGTGTGACCGTCATCTCCTACGACCGTCTGATCACCGACACCGATGCCGTTGACTTCTACGTCACCTTCGACAGTATCGCGGTGGGTGAAGCTCAGGCACAGTACCTGGTCGATAACGCCGAAGGCAGCGACAACCCCCTCTATCTCTATGCTGGGGCCGCTTCTGATAACAACGCCTTCCTCTTCTTCGAAGGTGCTTGGAACGTCCTCCAGCCCAAGATCGCGGATGGCACCTTCTACATCGTCAACTCCGACGAAGCCGTTGCCCTCCAAGACAAGGCTGAGCTGACCCGCGAAGAGCAAGCCGGTATCCTCGACCAGATCACCACCAACTGGGACTTCAACACCGCCAAGAACCTGGCCGAAGCCAACCTCACCGTTGCCGGTGCCGAGGACAAGGGTGAGGTCTTCATCCTCGCCCCCAACGATGGTACCGCCCGTGCTATCGCTGATGCCTTTGCCGCTGACAGCGACGTCACCAGCTATGTGGTCACCGGTCAGGACGCCGAACAAGCCTCCGTCCAGTACATCATCGATGGCCGCCAATCCATGACCGTCTTCAAGGACGTTCGTACCCTGGTTGCCGATGCCATCGAAATGGCCATCACCGTGCTTGAGGGCAGCAGCCCGGAGACCACCGGTGCCTACAATAATGGGACCATCGATGTTCCTGCCAAGCAGTCTGAAGTCATCACCGTCGATCTCAGCAATGTGATTGAGGCGCTGATTGACTCGGCCTACTACGACGCAGCGGACTTCGAGAATCTACCCTAACGACTCGGCAAGTCTGACGATACCAGTTAACGACCTGGGGCAGGGCCATGGCCTTGCCCCAGGATCAAAACCCGTTTGACCCACAGGCGAACGCGCCTGCCACCGATCACCACCACCATCTGACGATCGTGGCAATCACGCCGCCAATCATGACTTGTGTCATAGTCTTCATCCTATGGTTCTACATCCGGGAGGGCCCCTATGAATCCTCCTCCTTTACTGGAGATGAGAGAAATCACCAAAGAATTCCCTGGCGTTAAAGCACTCGACAACGCCTCGTTCCAAGTTAGCCATGGCGAAATTCACTGCCTGGTAGGCGAAAATGGTGCTGGGAAGTCCACGTTAATGAAGGTGCTGAGTGGGGTCTACCCGCACGGATCTTATACTGGAGACATCCTCTTAGACGGTGAAGTCCAACGCTTTCGGGGGATCAACGATAGCGAAAAGGCTGGCATCGCCATCATCTACCAGGAGTTGGCGCTCGTTCCATACATGACCGTCTATGAGAACATCTTTCTCGGTCATGAGATCAAGAGCGGCATCACTGTCGACTGGTACGAGACCATCAGTCGTGCCAGCGAAATGCTAGAGACCGTTCGGCTGGATGTCAGCCCAGCCACGATGGTGCGCGATCTGAGCGTTGGCAAGCAGCAGCTCGTTGAGATCGCGAAGGCATTGAGCAAAGAAGTCCGACTGCTTATTCTGGATGAACCCACGTCAGCACTGAATGAGGACGAGAGTGAAAACCTTCTGACGCTGCTTCAAGAGCTGAAGACACGGGGTGTCACCAGTGTGCTGATTTCCCATAAGCTCAAAGAGGTGATTGCGGTAGCTGATACCGTCACCGTGCTGCGCGATGGCCAAACGGTCGCGACACTTGATGCCGATCTCGGCGAGGTCCGCGAGGAAGTGTTAATCCGCAACATGGTTGGCCGCGAGATTCACAACATCTATCCACCGCGTAATCATACCATCTCTGAAGAGGTCGTCTTGGAGGTCAAAGGCCTTAACGCCTACCATCCTGGTCTGGGGCGCGACATTCTTCAGGACGTCAACTTTCATGTTCGGCGCGGCGAGATCGTAGGCATTGCAGGCTTGATGGGCTCAGGTCGGACGGAACTAGCGTTGAGCATCTTTGGCAATCCATTTGGCTACCAAGTCTCTGGCGAAGTGGTTGTCGAAGGGCAAAGCCACAGCTTCCGCCATCCAGAGCAAGCCATCAAGGCAGGTTTGGCTTACGTCAGTGAGGATCGTAAGGGCAATGGGCTGATTCTGATCCAGGATGTTAAAGAAAATATCACGATAGCCAACTTGCGCGAAATTGCCCAACCCATTGTCATCAATCGCAACGAAGAGGTCAAGGTTGCCCGAGAGTATCGTCAGTCGCTTGACATCCGCACACCGACTATTGAGCAAGTTGTGCGCAATTTGAGTGGCGGCAACCAGCAGAAAGTCTCCGTTGCGAAATGGCTGTTCGTCAAGCCCCGCCTACTGATTTTGGACGAGCCAACACGTGGGATCGACGTTGGCGCAAAGTTTGAAATCTACACCATCATGAACCAGCTCGTTGAGGATGGCATGAGTATCATCATGATCTCCTCCGAGCTTCCAGAGATTCTAGGAATGAGTGACCGCATCTACGTCATGTCTGCCGGACGCTTGACAGGTGAGGTGCATATCGCTGACGCGACCCAAGAGCGCATCATGGAACTCGCCACAATCCACTAATGGCCACACAGCAATCGAGGAGAATAGCATGGCAACTGTGAGTAAGGCCCAAGACGATACGACTCAAAGATCGTTCTTCCAAGAGCTGAGCAAAGTTCTTTCAGAAAACATCCGTGATTATGGTATGTTTATCGCCTTGTTTGTCATCATGGCGATTTTCACCATCACCACGGATGGCATCTTTATCTCATCACGCAACATCAGTAATCTGCTCAACCAGACGGGTTACCTGGCCGTTCTCGGCGTCGGCATGACGCTCGTCATTGTCATCCGCCACATCGACCTGTCGGTAGGTTTTCTATCCGGCTTTTTGGGAGCAGTCGCGGCGATCGCGATGACCAGTTGGAATCTACCAGTGGGCATCGTCATCCCGATGACACTTGTGTTGGGCACCATCGCCGGTTTGATCGCAGGCTTCCTGGTCGCAGAGATGAATATCCCAGCCTTTGTGGTCACCCTAGCAGGTTGGCTGATCTATCGCGGTGCCATCCTCCTGGTCACGGAAGATACTGGCACTATCGTTATCCCCAACGATACCTTCAACGCAATTGGCAATGGCTTCATCCCAGATATCGCTGGTCTGCCTTTCCTGCGTGAACAAGTCCATCAACTGACCTTACTATTAGGGATTATTGCGATCGGACTGTTCATCTTCAGTGAAATTCGTGGCCGTCAGAAGAAGATGTCCTATGAGCTTGAAGTGCTTCCTATGGAAATCTTCATTATGAAACTGCTGCTGGTCTCTGGGATCGTCGCTGGTATTACCTGGGTGCTTGCCGGCTTCAATGGCCTTTCTTGGACGGTCGTGATCGTGCTGGCCGTCGTTGCCCTCTATCACTTCGTCTCGACACAGACCGTGCTTGGTCGACACATCTATGCAGTAGGAGGCAATCCAGAGGCAGCCGAGTTAAGCGGCATCAGTGTCAAACGCATCACGTTTGCCGTTTTCGCCTCAATGGGTACCCTCTCGGCCCTCTCGGGCATTCTCTTTGCCTCGCGTCTCCAATCCGCTACGACAACTGCTGGCACGCTCTTTGAACTAGACGCGATCGCAGCGGCCTTTGTCGGTGGTGTCTCGGCGGCAGGTGGTGTTGGTAAGGTGACCGGCGCTTTGATCGGTGCCCTGGTGATGACCTCTCTGATCAACGGCATGAACTTGATGGGGATCGGCATCTCGCGCCAGTATATGGTGAGAGGCGCTGTGTTAGCAGCCGCAGTCCTCTTCGATGTCGTCACCCGTAACCGCCAGGGCTAAGCTCTATAATGACCATCGTGCGAAAAATGAGTGTCTTTGCTGAGCCAAAGGCACTCATTTCATTGTATAGTTGCGCTGAGTAGGCT
>JAADYZ010000504.1 GCA_010092775.1 Chloroflexota bacterium | reverse complement strand
CAGGCTGCCGCAAACATAACCGTAGCGGTCGCGAATGCGACTAGGCTAGTGCGTGAAAGCTGGCGCTGCCCCTGAAGGCGTTGGAGGATGGCTTGCAAGCGATCTGCGATAGTGACTTGCTGCGGTAAGGTTTGTTTCATACCTACTCGTCCTTCTACAAACTAATTATAGCCAAGTTTTTGACCGAGCATAAGAGGCCCTATATCCTATTTGATCGGCGCTCGGTTGACCCATCAACCAGCGATGGTTAGAATCCAACCTGCCTAAAGCATCGATTGATCCCAGCTATCACCCAAGGACTAGCGTCATGGCAAACCCGATTCGTATTCAGGACATCGCCCAGCATGAGGGTGAAACGGTCACGCTGCGCGGCTGGTTGTATGCCAAGACAGGCAAAGGGAAGTTGCAATTCTTGCAGCTCCGCGACGGCAGCGGAATTGCCCAGTGCGTGGTCTTCAAGGGTGAGGTTAGCGAGGAGTTGTTCCAGAACGCGAAAGACCTGACCCAGGAGTCTTCACTGATTGTGACGGGCAGTGTGCGCGCTAACACCAAAGCGCCTGGTGTGCCCGGCGGCTACGAGGTCGGGGTAGAAGAACTTCAGGTCCTTCACATTGCAGAGAGCTTTCCGATCGCGCCCAAAGAGCATGGGGTTGAGTTCCTGATGGATCACCGGCACCTGTGGCTGCGCTCCCGCCAACAATGGGCAGCCCTACGCATCCGGGCCACCATTATCCGGGCGATCCGCAACTGGCTCGATGATCAGGGCTTCATCAACATGGACACGCCCATTATCACCCCGACCGCTGGTGAGAACACCACCCACCTGTTTGAAGTGAGCTATTTCGATGACGCGGCCTATCTGGCGCAAACCGGCCAACTCTACAACGAGGCAACAATGGCCGCTTTCGGCAAGGTTTACTGCTTCGGGCCAACCTTTCGCGCAGAAAAGTCCAAAACGCGCCGCCATCTGGCTGAGTTCTGGATGGTCGAGCCAGAGATCGCATTTTGCTCGCTGGAAGAACTAATGGACATTGAAGAGCAGATGCTCGTCTACGTCGTGGAGCAAGTTCTGGCGAAGCATCGGCCTGAGCTCGAGGTGTTGGAACGCGATGTCAGCAAGTTGGAGGCCATCACCTCACCCTTCCCACGCCTCAGTTATGATGAAGCGGTCGAGAAGGTGGCCGAAATCCGCGAGCAAACTGAGGACGACGAACTCAAGGCGCAGCTTGACCTGACCTGGGGCGACGACTTCGGGTCACCCCATGAGACCGAACTCACCAAGCTCTTCGATAAGCCGGTCTTTGTCTATCACTACCCAACCGCCGCCAAAGCCTTCTACATGGAACCAGTCGAAGGGCGGCCCGAAGTCTGCCGCAGCGTCGACCTCCTCGCACCAGAGGGCTACGGTGAGATCATCGGTGGCAGCGAACGCATCTATGACCTTGAGCTGCTTGAGCGCCGGATTGAGGAATTTGGCGTCAACAAAGACGACTACCAATGGTATCTGGATTTGCGCCGCTTTGGCAGCGTGCCACACGCCGGGTTTGGCCTGGGCATTGAACGCACAGTCACCTGGCTGACCGGGCAGGACCACATCCGGGCGATGATCCCCTTCCCCCGGACGCTCAACCGGATGAATCCATAGCGGCCAGCCCACCCTTCATGATGTGCATTTGACACCCAACCTGATCGAGGTTGGGTGTTTTGATTCGCTACAATCCATTGAGAGATGAATTCTAGACCTGAAGGGGAGACTCTCATGAACGAGCGAAAAATCAAGCGCTATACCAGCGATGCAATCGATGTGACCTTCGACGTAGGGCGCTGCATCCATGCGGAAGAGTGCGTGCACGGCCTGGCAGCCGTATTCGACACCAGTAAGCGGCCCTGGATTCAACCGCAGAACAGCGAGGCTGACGTGGTGGCCGAGGTAATCCATCGCTGCCCCTCCGGCGCACTCCAATACGAACGCCATGACGGCGGGCCGGAGGAGCCTCTGCCTGGGGAAAACACGATATCCCTACAGCCGGATGGACCGCTCTACCTGCGTGGTGACCTCAGCTTGCTGGATGCCGATGGCAACGTGCTGTTCAGCGACACTCGTATGGCGCTATGCCGCTGCGGCGCTTCCCAGGATAAGCCCTTCTGCGATAACAGCCACAAGACCAGTGGATTCCAGGCGGCTGGCGACCTGGGTGACGTGGCGGGCACCATCAAGCTGCTCCCGGAATCCGGTGTGCTGCACATCACGCCAACGACCAATGGACCAATCAAGATCGAAGGTGCCTTTGAGATTCTCAGCGCGGATGGAGAGACCCTGCACGCGGGCAACAAGACCTGGCTCTGCCGCTGCGGCGGCTCTAGCTCCAAGCCCTTCTGCGACGGCACCCACAACGGCAACGGCTTCACTGCGGATTAGCGCCGCCAGATGGCCCGCGCGCGAGCTTTAACCTCAGGATAGCTCAGCACGTCGGTTGAGTCGCTGATCGTGTCGATCCCGCCTAGGGTTGGCGGCAGCGCCTTAACGGCAGGATCAGTGATGGCGGCTCGGATCGTTGCGGCGATTTGCCCACCCCAGATCACTCGAAAGGGTCGCCCGTGGAAGGAGCTGGCTGCCTCGCTCAGCGGTTCGGAGATTTTCAACTGATTGTGCCAGCGCGTCATGACCTCGTAGGCCTGCACCAGATGACGCTCACGCTCCTGCCAGGTTGTTGCAGCCATGACGGCTTGCAAGTCTGGCAGGAGGTCATCGGCGCAGTTCAACTGGGCAAAGACTGTACCAAACCATTTCGGATAGGGTGCGTATTGGCCTTCCATCAGGAAGGCCAGGCGCATGATGTCACGCACGAGACGGCCAGCGATCAAGGCCGATCCAAGCGCATCACCGCGACTGCCTGCCCGCCCCATCAGATGCTCTTCCTGACCAATGCGTTCCCAGTTGGCGGCCAACAAGTACAGCCACACGTCATGTGGATAGGCAGCTAGCTCCGCCCGCAGCCGAGGGAGATCACCCAGGCCGGCATGAAAGACCCCGCCGCCGGTCAGGGATCGCAAGGTCTGGTCGCCCGCTGTCACCCATTCGACTGCTGAGAGGGGCAGATCGGCGTTGAGCCAGTCGGCCAGCAAGCCAGCGACCGTGTGCAAGGTCACACGGTGCTTGATCAGCCCATCGGCAGCCCCATCCAGCATGTAGGAGCCGTCCGCTTCATCCCGCACGAAGCCGGTCGGATAGCCCAGAAAGCGGCGGGGCAGGTTCCGCGCTAACGCGAGGTGGATCGCCTCGGCTTGATCGAGGTCTGGCAGGACGATTTGCAGCCGCGGACCCCAACCGTGGTCGGTCGAGGTCCAATCGTCCAAACCTTGCACCTCCGACCCTGATCCGATGAGGGCGGCATCATAGACCAGATCGGGATAATGTGCATCCAAGATCGGGCGCACTGCCTCGACATAGAAACGGCGACTAAGCTCCAGCCCAGGGATGAAGGTGTTGTTCATGGTCTATCGCTCCAAAGCAAACGACGCACGCTGGCGCTATTTTACTGCGAGACGCCTGCCCAGATAAGCGTTAAAATCCGGTTTGATGACTGTTTATCTGCAAACTCTGAATGAAGAAAACCTGCATATCTGTACACAGTACCTCACCTGGGGGTCGAAGACGCGCAAGATTGCGACCTGGGAAGAGGGCGACCAGATCATTGCCTATGTGGATCGTGAGGTGGCGGCGCTATTCACCATCACGTCGTCCATGTTTTACAACGAAGCCTATCTCTGGCCGAGTGATCTATATCCGTATCGCGTGTCTTTGCAGCTCGACAAGATGATAGCCCGCGATGCGCGCATCCCTCTGACCGATCCTGAGCTGCGCGAAATGCTGACCGAGCATCATCGGGGCTATGGGGTATCGATTGTTTTGGCCGCGCGCCCGCTGAACGCGGAAGTCGCTGATACCCTGCTGGCACGGATCGATGACGTGGCGGATTGGGAGGATTATCATCCGGAGCTGCTGCTAGAAGACATCGAAGGGCAGCGTCTTAGGGCCATCGACGCGGCAGTCGAGGCTATCGTCCAAACGCAAGCGGAGCAAGGCATACCTGATGACGATGGCTCGCCGCATACGGAGATGCAGTTTCATCTGGCCTCACTGGGCCGGGCTTTGGGCTTCGACGTGTGGATTCCGAAGGCGGACCAGCATCGTGCCTATGATGGCATGCCATTGGCGACCCTATCGATTGCAGACCTGCCACCACTTCCCTTCAATCTGGAGGTGCTGCGCATCATTCAGAACATTGATGTGATCTGGCTGCGCGATGGGCATCCCACTCACCTGTTTGAGGTCGAGCATAGCTCGGCGGTGTATTCCGGATTGCTCCGCATGTCGGATCTCATCACGCTAATTCCCTCGCTCAACATCGATCTATACATTTGCTCCGGACGGGAGCGCTACAACAAAGTGCTGGCAGAGGTCAATCGCCCGACCTTTTCGCGGCGTAGCCAACCGCTGGCTTCGCGCTGCCGCTTCATTGAGTTTGCTCGGCTGGCCACGTTCATGGCGGCCCAACAGAGCTATCTGCCCTACTTCAGCGCCGCCATTTTAGATGAACTCTCCGAGAGCCTGCGCCGCTGATCGCTGCTCAGAGCGATGGATAGGCGTCATGGCGGTCTGCTGCCTGCCACAGGCTCGGCAGGGGATGCATACGCAGATGTACCCGGTAAGCCTGTACACCGCCCAGCCCAGACTGCTGCTCGATCAGGAAGGTTTGATTCGGGCTGCGGTAGTGTTGTAGGAGTCCATAGAGCAGGCCATATTCCAGGTCGCTGGGATAGGGGGTATTTGAGGTCATCCTCAACAGACCGGGGGCATGCTCTTGATAGGTCCAGCCGATCATGGGGCTTTCAAAGCGATGCGCGCGCTGATAGAAGGTTTTCAGGTGGCGCAGCACGTCTTCGGACCGATCTGCGCTAAGGCGATCCGTGACCACCCGTGCCAGCCGCAGCCCGATTGAGACCATTCCGAAGGGATTACCCTCCCGTCGCGACTCGACCTGACGAAGAAGATTGAGCAAATCTTGCTGGTGCATCCAACCGGGGTGATTGGCAGGGCTCAAACCCAAGCTTCCGATCAGCGGCTTGCAGTGTAACGGTAGTAGATCAATGATGGCTTGGGCAATCGGCTGTCGCACCAATACGCCCGGATGACTCGCAATGAACTTGGTCATATGCGTCCTCCCCTTGCTATGCAGGTCTCTCATGACGAGATGTTGAAGGTAGTTTAAGGGGAAGACGCAAGCGGGACCAATGTAAATCTGCACCGAGGGATCAGGTTCTCGGCGTGAGGACCACCCGATAGCGCTGCTCTTGCGGCCCCAAGGGACGCTGATAGACGGCAAACTGCTGGCCAGTCAGCCGGAAGCGGCTGGTCAACCCAAAGATCAGACCGTATTCCCAGTCAGCGGGGTAAGGCGTGGTTGAGAGTAAGATGATCTCATTGGGGTCAGCGATTGATAGGGTCCAGCCGACGGCAGGATCGGTCGGGCGGTGCCCCGCTTGATAGACTTCGTTGAGCAGGGCAAGCGCCACCTCAACTGCATCGACCTCACTGGGAAACGGAAACTGGTCTGCGCTGCGTAAACCCACCGTGACCAGATTGACCGCATCTTGCCTGTTGCGCGACAGGTCGTCCATGAGCTTGATTAGGGCAGCTTGCTCAATCCAACTCTCCTGCGCCAGGCGATCCCAGCCTCTTGCAGTGATCGCTGGCTCTTGCGGTCGATCCAAGCTGTTGAGAATGGTCAGGGCGAATGGTCCTCCTACCTGGACTGGGGTTTGATCGTCAGGTTTTGGCATGCTGTTCCTTCTAATAGCAGGGCACTGTGCCTGTGCAGACACAGTGCCTAGAACGTTGATGGCTGCAATGGCTGCTAACAGGTCGATCTGCTTGTGAAGATAT
>JAADYZ010000503.1 GCA_010092775.1 Chloroflexota bacterium | reverse complement strand
AGATGTGTATAAGAGACAGGCTCAAGGGCGGCGCGGGCGGCAGCCGGATCGCCGTAGGCGCGCAGGTGGGCGCTGACGTAAGGGCCTATCAACCAGCCCCAGACCGTACCTTGATGATAAGCGCCGTCGCGTGCAACACGGTCGCCGCCATACTGCGCAATGTAGTCCTCATCGTCGGGGGCCAGGCTGCGCAGACCACGCGGCGTCAGGAGGGCTTTGGTGCAGGCATCGACCACCGCTTTCTGCCGCTCTGGTTCAAGTGGGCTGTGCGGAAGGGAGACAGCGAACAGTTGGTTAGGCCGCAGCGCCGGATCATCTTTGGGGCCACCAGCGGTTGGGACGTCAATCACGTCATAGAGGTAACCGCCCTCGGCATACCAGTAACGTTCGAAGGCGACCTTGACCTGCTCAGCCGCTTTGATGTAGGCGTCGGGAGAATTATCGACCAGCTCACTGAAGTGGGCCATGCTAAGCAGTGTGTTGTACCACAACGCATTGATCTCAACGGCCTTGCCAGAGCGAGGCGTCACCACCCAATCATCGACTTTGGCGTCCATCCAGGTGAGCTGTACGCCGTATTCCCCAGAGAAGAGCAGCCCATCGTGCGCGACACGGATTTGATAACGTGTACCGCGCTGGTGCCATTCGATGATATCACGCAGGACCGGGTAGAGGTCCTCGACTAAGGTCTTGTCGCCAGTCGTAGCCACATAATCGCGGATCGCCTCGAAGTACCACAGGGTGGCATCGACGGTGTTGTAGCCGGGCTGCTCGCCCACTTCGGGGAAGTTGTTGGGCAGCATCCCCTGATTCACGTAGCGGGCGAAGGTCCGCAGAATCCGCTGGGCGATCTCCGGGCGGCCCGTGCTGAGCGTCAGGCCGGGCAGGGCGATCATCGTGTCGCGGCCCCAATCACCAAACCAGTGATATCCGGCAATGACCGTCTTACCCGCTTCATCTCCGGCCACAACCCGCTTGACGATGAACTGATCGGCGGCGAGAACAAGCTGTTGAATCTCGTCGCGTTCGTCGCTGAAGGGGCTGGCCGCCAGCAGGGCCGACTCATGGTCTTTGCGCCGCTGATAGGCCGCCTCCGCGTCGAGATCGGGCGGGCCGTCAGCGCTCATGGCGATGGTGAAGCTCTCGCCTGCGCTTAAGTTGGCGCTGAAACGCGCCGAGCAGAAGTAATCCTCGCGATCGAGCAGACCGCGATACGTCTCCACCGCCAGATGGAAATCGTGCACCCAGAGGTTCTCCAATTGCACAGCAGCGCGATCGGTCAGAATGTGCAGTGGGCGCGCCCCATCATAGGCGATTACTTGCACGCCGCGCTCGACTGCTTCGGCCCGCATCGCGGCGCGCTCATCAGCGCGGGTGTGCGAATGGTGATCGCGATAGTCGGTCAGTGCGTGCAGGTCAATCGATGCTTCGGCACCGGCCAGCAGCCTGTATTGAACATAGGTTATGTTCGCGCCCTGTTCCATCCAAACCTGCTTTTGCAACCGCGTGCCTTCCACCTCGAATTCCCAGGTGGGAGTGGTGCCATCCAGATAGAAACGCTTCAGATAAGCGAGATTGTCCTGCTCGACCATGTCGAAGTCCCAGGCGTTGGCATATAGCGGGACGGTTGTCGCGCCGACGGTGAGCCGTTCGTCCAGCTTGGCGACCATCAGGGTGCGTTCTTGCGGCGGATTCAGGGCTGCCACCAGGTAGCCGTGATAGCCTCGGGTGAGGCTGCCCGCCACCGTGCCGGAGCCGTAGCCGCCCAAACCGTTCGTCACGATCCATTCGCGAGTAGACAGCGCTTCGTAATCTTGATATTGGGTCAAGTCGAGTTCGATCACCTGGGTATCCTCCCTGTGAGGTGTGGTTGGTTACCAGAGTGTGGCGTGTGTCGAGCTGTCTAGCTAGTCATTACAGACTATAAGCCCTCGCCGGAGACTTCAATGAAGTAGTCGGTGGCGCCGTTGGTGAAGACATCAATATAGAAAGCTGGTCCGGCGGGCAGGGCGACGTCACTCTGGACGATCAGGGTGTCCACGTTGTTGATGTTTTGCAGGGTGGTGTTGGCACTGCTGAAAAGCGGCTCGGCGCTGCCATCGGCGAACAGCTCAAAGCGCAGAGTCGAGGGGCAGACCGTGCCGTTGCACAGCAAGCGGATCGTCACGGTGATATTGCCGCCGCTCTCAAAACGCCAGCGATGATAGCTACAGGCCTGGATGAAGGTCGAACTACCGGCATAACTACCCTCACTTGGAGCCAGAAGCTGGTCCAAAACCGGATCGCCTGTGGCGCAGCTCCCCGGCTGGTCACCACCACCAGTGCTTGTCTCTGGATTCGCCGTCTCGCCTTCACCAACCACCACCTCAACAAAGGGCACCTGCCCAAACGAATCCCCGGTCGGTGAGAGCAACTGCCAACGGCTCTTGTAGTCACCATCTTCCAGCGGCGCGACAAAGGTGATCGACAAATCAACGGTTTGCTCCGGCTCGGTCAGAGGGATTTCAACCGGGCCGTTATGGCTCATCGGGTCATCGGAGAGGAAATCGAAAGTGTAGCCCGGCCCCCAGGTGCAGGTCCCTGTGTTGCGCATCCGCCAGGTTTTGGTGAAGGGTTCACCCGCCGTGACGACCGTGCCATCCGGGATGGTCACATCCGAGACGAAGACGGCATCGTTACTGCAGTCGGTCGGATTGGCGATCACCGGGGAGGGGGTGACCAACAGCGAGGGTGGCTGCGTGACGGTGGCCGGAGGCAGCGGCGTGACAGCCGGGGTGGGCGTCTCGATCACTGGCACAGTCGCGGTGACCAGCACCGCCGTTGGCGACAGAATCGGCGTCAGAGTGGGCAGGGCGGCCAGCTCATCAACAACTTGCAAATCGTCTGTCACCACAACGCAACTCGCCATCACTTGCGCAGCGATCACCAGGGCCACTACCCCAACCAGGCGCTTGATCCTCATGTGTAGCTGTCTCCTTGAGATACCATCACCGGAATCATGGCCTGAAAGGGCGCTGTTTGTCAACTAGCTAGGCTAGCCCTTCTCCGCGATGAGGTGGAAGAAGCGGGCTGTTAAATAGTAGGGATACTCGTGGCTCAGGCGGATTTCGAGCTGTTCGAGTTTGTCGTAGAAGT
>JAADYZ010000502.1 GCA_010092775.1 Chloroflexota bacterium | reverse complement strand
TTCAACAGCTTATGCCGCAACGCGGCGTAGCCCGTGACGATCGGCAACAAGACCAACAGAAACAAAGTGTAATGGGCGGGAATATAAACTGCGTCGAACGCAGGCAGCCAATAGCCTATCACCGAGAAGAATAGAATGGGTGCCACGCTGATAATGACGCCAAACACCAGAAAACGGATTTGCTGCCGCGTTTTCACTGAGTCAGTGCGATAGTAGGCTAGCACCGGGATCAGTGCGATGAGCAGCAAACTCACTGCCACCCATGTGTGGAACGCCAAGGCAGCAGCACTTGAGAGATCGGGGGAGTCTAATCGGAAGGCGGCTATGATGGCAAATGTGAGTAGCAATGGAATGCCCAACGTGAGAGCAGACGCAGACCGAAAACGTCGCTGCGACATATTGGGCTGCAACAAATAAAGCTGTGATATGATCCCTGCACCACCACCCCAAATCCCGGCAAAGCGATAGATCAGTAGATTCCAGTCTCCTGCCAGCGCGGATGTAGCCCCACTTGAGAGTGCCAATGCTAGCAAGCCGTAAAACAGGAAAAACACTAAGCGTTGTCGATAGGCGCGTGAAAACGCATATACCAACAGGCCAGCCGCCCAAAAGAACGTGGCGGTGACGATAGGTGGCAAGTCTTGCACAGTAGCACTCACAGGAGCCTTGCTAGCCGCCAAGGTTAAGGCTACCTGCTGCCCGCCCCTTTCGATCGCTAAGGATACGGTGTCCCCGACCTCAATGCCACGTAGATACAGCGCCTCACTCGTGGCCACGCCATTCACAGACAACACGCGGTCAGTAGATCGGATGAGGCCTTCCGCCTGACTGCCAGAAGTGATCGCCAGCACTTGACCATCATAATATCGCCAATAGGCGCCAACAAATGGGCGATTCACCATAAAGATCGCAGACCAGATAAGGTGAGCGAGAATCGCTGCGGCTAAGGCATAGACGAGAAAATCAAAACAGTATTGGAGGTCGCCAGAGAAGGAGCGCAGCCCGCCGCTTGAGCGTTGCTGGCTGTAAGAGTCTTGATGGGTGGCCATGTCTCGATATGGTCCGTCTTGGGAAGACCCGCCATGATGGGTGAGTCATCGATGGCGTTCTCCGCTAAGTCACAATACTACAGTCTATGTTACTCGCCCGGCTCCGGGGGAAGGGCAGCCCAAGGTGCTTGTGGTGCGAGAGCGCCTGTACGCGGGTCGTCGTCCAGAGTCGTCATGAGAGCGGTAAACTCGTTCTCATCGACGATGTAGCCGCTGGTTTCCAGGGCCAGTTGCGGTGCAGCGGCAAACTGTGCTGCAAAGGTGGTGTCGTTAACAAGGCGATGGATCAGGTTGGCGAGGTTCATGTGTTGCGGTCTCCTAGAGTCAAAGGGTTTGATTGGCTTTTGGGGCTGTATTCTCACCAAGCTACTTACGCAACGATGTAGGGGAATGATCAAGCAGCAACACAACCAGCGACTTGTCTGCAACATCACGTTTCAGCGCGATACTCAGCAGTCGACAACACAACTATAGCATGAACTGAGGCAAAGCTCGAAATAAAAAGAGGTTTATCGCCAATTTTCTCTCAGGACCGGTGATCAGTGCGTTGTAGGTGGCACAGAAATAGTCCTAGCGGGCTAGTCAAATGTGAATTCAGGTCGTCAGGTTTAAGCGGACTCGATGAAGTATTGTTAGCCCAACATACACCACAACCTCAGCGGACAAAGTAGAAATCATGGAACCGATACGCGTTAGAGCAGATTCCCCCGTCAATCGGACTGCGGGAGCGATTGCCAAGTTACTGCGTGAGAACGAAGCCATTTGGGTGCAGGCCATTGGCGCAGCCGCAATCAACCAGGCGGTCAAATCGATAGCCACAAGTCGCATTTATCTCGAAGAAGACCTGTTGGATTGCTCCTGTGTACCTGTCTTCCTGGATGTCGAGATCAACGGGGAGATCCGAACCGCAATCCGCTTCATTGTGCGCCGCCACGATGGGTACCAAAAAGAGAAAGCCAGCTAGTATTGGCTTTCTCGATCCACCAGATTAATCAAGGGTTCACCACGAACGTAGCGCTCTAGATTCTCAATGAAGATCGCAGCAGCTCGTTCGGCGTACTGCGGTGTAATGCCGGAGATATGCGGACTGAGAATCACCTGCGGCTGAGTCCATAGGGGGTTCTCGGTGTCAAGCGGCTCGTGCTCGAAGACGTCAAGCGCCGCACCGCCAATCTGCTCATTCTTGAGTGCATCAATCAGCGCCACCTCATCAACAACCTTCCCGCGTGAGATGTTAATCAGAACGGCGTCCGACCTCATGGCGGCAAAGGCCTGCTCGTCCATCAGATGGTAGGTGTCTGCCGTCAGCGGCACGGTGATGACGACGAAATCGCATTCGGCCAGGAAAGAGTGCAGTGCTTCGGTTGGGTAAATCCGGTCGGGAATACTACCGTCGGGGTCGCCAATATGTGTTCCGGGTGAGTAGCGTTTGAGTGTCAGGTTACGTAGGTCGCGCTTCACAGCCAGGATGCGCATCCCAAAAGCCTGTGCCAGGCGCGCGATCTCCCGCCCGATACTCCCGTAGCCAACCAGCCCTAAAGTCGACCCACGCAGCTCACGTGGCATAAACCGCAGATAGCGCTCGTCGCTCCACTGTTTCCGGGCTTTGTCCTCCAACATTGAGGGCAGTCGCTGTGCAAATGCCAGCATTTGCGCAAGTGTATACTCCGCAATTGGAGTCGCATGGACGCCACTAGTAGTGGTAAACATGATTCCTGTTTCACTGAAGAGCGGATGCTCCAAGAGATGATCGAAGCCCGCACTGTGAAGTTGCACCCATTGCAATTGGTCAGATTGTTCCGGCTGGGGGAGCAGATGACTGCGCCAGACATACATGACATCAACTTGGTCGACCACATCTGCTAGGTCTTCAAAGACCTTGGCCTCGCGCTGAATGATGTTCAAACGCGATGAAATGTTGGCCATCTGCTCGATTTGCGGCGGAGCAAAGTGATAGGTCACAAGCACGTTGATCTGTTCCACAATCCACTCCACAAGGGTGATAGGCGGCCAAGCAGACCCCGTTGTACCCACAATCAAAAAGCACCGCCACTCGTCGAGTGGCGGGAAACTCCTCCGATTGGATTCGAACCAATAACCTACCGGTTAACAGCCGGTTGCTCTGCCATTGAGCTACGGAGGATCAATGGTGGACCGAAGTATATCGTGCAGGGTATACGGTGTCAAACCTCTTGGCGACCCCAACCCAGGGCAATCGCATCAGAATGAGAGATGGGGGATACTGGGAGCGAATAAGAGGAGGCCCCCATGACCCAAGAAGACCCGATCAGCCTGATCATCTGGGCCGTGGAAAACAGCCTGCATTGGGTGTTAGATGTCATCTTCAGAGAGGATGATGCCCGTATTCGAGTCGGTCATGCGGCACAGAATATGACCATTTTACGTCAAATGGCCCTCAGTATCCTTAAGAAAGACTCTTCAAAAGACAGTTTGCGTACCAAACGTTACTAATCTGCCCTTGATACAGCCGTTCTTGAACAGCTGCTTGTGCAAATTTGATACGATTGCCCTGCTAACCCTTGTACGTTTGTGATCTGACCACCAATCTGCTGGTAGACTTCTGAGCGTAATCAACCTTAACAACTCAACATCACTGACCACTGCGGCGAAAACGCCGCTTGAACGTGGTCAACGCGCCTGCCGAGCATCGATTGATGGTCGGTTTTTTTGTTTTTTGGGATTTTGCTATTGAAATTAGGAATCTGCCGCGATAAAATATCTACCATACGGTTGGTAGATGACGCTTATGAGCAAAAATTCCGAAGCAAGAGAACGTGTGCTGGCAGCGGCTGAGAAGCTCTTCTCAGAGCGTGGGTATATCTCTGTTTCTTTGCGAGACATCGCAGAAGAAATAGGTATCAAACATACGTCGTTGTATCATCATGCGCCTGATGGTAAAGAAGCGCTGTATGTTGAGGTCAGTGAGCGTCTCTTTGAACGACATCAGAAAGCTATGAATGAAGCCATGCTGCAACATCCTGAAGACCTTCGGGCACAGCTCAGAGCAATAGCAGATTGGTTGCTCTCGCAGCCGCCAGTGGACTCAATCCAAGTGGTTAACATTGAGATGCCGCTTTTGGAAAGGGCTAACGCTGAACGCCTATCGGATGCCGCAGAGGCCGCTCTGTTAACACCGCTGAGGTCAGCCTTGATTGCTGCCCACAAGCGTAGCGAAATCGGGCAACACGATTTTTTGATGGTAGCTGGCGGACTAATTGGCATGATTGAGAGTTTACACGCCGTACCCACATTTGGTGTCGAGAAAGCGCGAGAGCAAATGGCTTATGAGTTGATCGATATATTCTTGGAGGGGTTGCTTGTGAACCGATAAAACGAAGATTTTTTTGTGTGTAAAAACTACCAAATGGTTGGTAGTTAAAATGGCTGATAAAGGAGAAGAATAAATGATAGAAGATTACAACATTGAAGTATCAAACCTCACCAAGCGTTACAGAGACGGATTTGTAGCAGTCAATGAGATTTCTTTTACCGTTAAAGCAGGCGAAATCTATGGCTTTCTCGGCCCCAACGGCGCGGGAAAGTCAACGACAGTCAATATGTTAACGACCCGCATTCAACCAACAAGCGGACATGCGTTGGTAGCAGGTTATGATGTGTGCACTAAACCCCAGGCTGTTCGAAGGGTGAGCGGAGTAGCTTTGCAAGAAATCGGCATTGATCCATTGATGACTGCTCAAGAGCTTCTTACGCTGCAAGCGCGCTTATTTGGCTTTAATCGTGTAGAGGCACATGAGCGAAGCAAGAGCCTACTCGATACGGTGCGGTTATCCACTGCCGCAAGCAAGCCCGTGGGTAGCTACAGTGGGGGCATGCGTCGCCGCCTAGACTTAGCCCTAGCCTTAATTCACAAGCCACGCATTCTCTTTTTGGATGAGCCAACGACCGGGCTTGACCCAGCTAGTAGACGCGACATCTGGGCGGAAGTCCGACGCCTTAACCGCGAGCAAGGGATGACGATTTTCTTGACTACGCAATATCTTGAAGAAGCTGACATGCTGGCTGATCGGGTTGGCATCATCAATCATGGCGAGCTAGTGATCGAAGGTCAACCAGCCGCACTCAAGGCTGCAATGGGCACGGAAGTTGTCAACATCACCTTTGCAGAGGCGTACCAGGCACAGCAAGCTCAGCAAGTGCTAGCCACAACAGTCCAGCAATCACAAACCGAAAACGAGACTCTTTATCTCTATCTGAATGACGCAGCTTCAAACATTGCAAGCATTGTCAGTGCGTTAAACGATATAAGTCTACAGCCTCAGTCACTTACGATTACACAACCGACACTTGACGACGTCTTCCTGAAAGTAACTGGACAAACCTTTGAGTTGCTACAACCATCTGAGCCTTCCTAATTAAAGAAGAGGTATCAAATTATGACAACAGTGACAGCACCCTTGATGAATTCAAATGAAAAAACACGAGATCTACCGAACTATGTGGAACAAATATGGCTGATGACAAGACGCAGCTTACTGACTCTGTTGCGCAAACCCGAGACTTTCATGCCAAGTGTCTTTACGGCAATCTTCTTCTTGTTGATCTTTAATGCAGCCCTAGGTGGTACGGCAGCCTTCTTGCCCGAATTGATGAGCGTAGACTATATCGCCTTCATTCTTCCACTGAGCATTATCAGTGCTTCCTTAGACTCACCTGCAGGCCAGGCCACTATTCGAGACATAGAAAGCGGCTATTTTGATAAGCTGCTGCTAACGCCTATCAGCCGCAGTGCCCTTGTCTTGGGGCACATCGTGGCAGGAGCAATCGTTGTAGGAGGAATTGCCGCGCTGGTGACTCTTGTTGGATTCTTTCTCGGTCTGCGTCCGGTGACTGGGATCGCAGGAGTAGTTATGCTGCTGGGGTTCGCAGCTTTCATCGGGCTGGGCTTTGGTGGGCTTACAGTCGGAGTCGCCTTACGAACAGGCAGTGCTGGAGCAACGCAGGGGGCTGCCTTCGCTTTCTTTCCCTTTGTCTTCCTAACGACTGCATTCTTTCCGCTGGACTACTTACAGGGATGGCTGCGACTTGCCGCGCAGATCAATCCAGTAACCTACATTCTCGATGCGCTGCGCAGTTTACTGATCTCTGGTTTTGACTGGCCTGCACTGGCTATCGGCATTGTCGCCAGTGCAGTCTTGAGCATCGTCCCATTCATTTTTGCTTTAACCAGCTTGCGAGCGCGTACAGTTCGCCAATAGAGGAGACCTACATGGAAACATATTTCGTAGAAACACCAGTCCTTAACATTGGCTATCATGTTGTAGGCCCAGAAGAGGGTACTCCTGTTCTTCTCCTGCATGGCTTCCCTGATGACGCGCAAAGCTGGGAGCCTGTTATGCAGGGTTTGGCACAGCACGGCTACCGAACCTACGCACCCTACCTGCGTGGCTTTGGGCCGACCACATTTCTATCTGCCAACAGCCCCCGCAGCGGACAGAATGCGGCTCTCGCACAAGATACCGTTGACTTTGCAGATGCACTGGGCTTACAGGCCTTTACTCTGGTTGGGCATGACTGGGGTGCCAATGCTGGACAAGCCGTAGCAGCTATTTACCCAGAACGCGTCAGGCATCTGATCAGTTTCTCGCCGTATTCCATTACTTGGGATGACTATCAGGGAGGGCTCCCCAATTACCCACAGATTCATGCACTTTGGTATCTTTACGTGCTTCAAAGTGAGATTGGTGAAGGCCTGCTGTATGGTGATGCGAAGGGATTTGCCCGTTATTTATGGCAGACATGGTCACCAACATGGTCCTTCACAGAGTCAGACTTTGAGAGAACTGCTGCCTCATTCGATAATCCCGACTTCGCCCAGATTGTTTTGAATGCCTATCGTTGGGAGCCATCCGGCCATGATGCAACTTATACCAATCTGGAGAAGAAGTTAGCACAACGCCCACCAATTAGTGTACCGACTACTGTGCTGCTGGGTAGGGAAGATGGCGTGAACATCTTTGCACCACCTATGCTGGAGCAGACTGCTGACTTTAGGGGTCAATATCGAGCCACAGTCACCGACGGGGTTGGTCATTTCATCCATCGTGAACGCCCGGACGTTGTCATTGAAGCGCTCGTAAAAAACGTCTAAATACAGTAAGGGCTGCACTTTCTCTTGGCAAGATGGAACGCGCAGCCCTGATTGCAATTACTCACACGCGTGCAGGTATTTCAATCGCTCACTGAACTCATCCACAGTAATCGGCACCGACCGACTGGAGATCGTCTCCATAGCGAGGTAAGTCAGAAACGTACGGATGGGCTGGCGAGCTTATGCAGATACAACAGCATCGCAGCCCCCTGCAACCCAATTGACCAACGATAGAGCGCCTCCACGCCATTTGGCATGAGGGGCGCTCTCGATTCTCGATACCCCTTCACTATCTGCCGAGTCTTG
>JAADYZ010000077.1 GCA_010092775.1 Chloroflexota bacterium | reverse complement strand
TAAACCATCACTCCAGCCTGTCGGTATCTAGGATAGACGGGTTAGCTAAACACCCGTCGACTTTACCCCCAACCCAAGACGCAAAGGAGGCTCCCATCGACAGAGAATCGATGTCCGATCGTAACCAGATTCCTGGTTCTACGACACCATCTATAGACCTACTCTAAGGAGGAGTAAACCTGTATGACCAAACGTCGTTTGTTGTTTGTTGCTTTAGGTCTTATCGCCGCGTTCGCAATGGCCGCCTGTTCAGGTGGCATCGAAACGGTGATCGTCACAGAGTTCGTGACGACGGAAGCGGGCGAGGCCATCGTCGAGACGGTCGTCGTCGAGGTCACTGAAGAAGCGACCGAAGCACCCGTCCAAGATACGATCATCGTCTGCATGTCTCAGGAGCCAGACAGCCTCTACGGTCTGAACAGCAACATGTTCGTGACCTCAATGGTGCTGCAAGCTGCTGACCCAAGCGGATGGATCAACGATCGCGGGTTCTTCTACGAAACCTACATGCTAGTAGATAATGAATTCCCGACCTTCGAAGGGAGCGCCGGAGGAATCGCAGAGATCGAGGGCACTGGCTCTGAAGCTGTTCTCTCTGTTACCTTCAACTTCAAGCCAGAGATCACCTGGTCCGACGGCACCCCCTTCACAGTCAATGATATTATCTACACTCAAGACGTTGTGCTAGATCCCGACTCGGGCGCAGTCTCGCGCGGCGGTCTAGACACCATCACCCTGGAAGCTATCGACGACCACACCCTCAAAGTCACCTATGACGCCGGGCTGCTGTCGCCGCTGTACTTCCAACCGCCACTGAGCACCGTGAATGGAACCGGTGGTGCGCCTCTACCACAGCACATCTTGGGCGATCTGCTGCCGTCCGAAATCCTCGAACAAGATTGGGTCCGTCTGCCGAACCCGGTACTCGGCCCCTATGAATATGTCGAATGGATTGAGGGCGATCGGATCGTGATGCAGGCGGTCGACGGTTGGTGGGGCGGCGAAGTCGCGACCCCCAATCTGATCTTCCGCTTCATCTCCGATACCAACGCGCTGTTAGCAGCAACCCTGGCTGGCGAGTGTGACTATGCTACCAGCGACGGCTTGCAGCTCACACAGGTGCCTTTCATCCAGCAAAGCGCCGACCAGGGCTTGATCCGATACGATGCGATTCCCGGCACCGTCTGGGAACACATCGACTTCAATGTGGCGCCACGCGAAGATGGCAGCACTCAGTTGAACGGCCTTGCGCTCTTCGCTGACTTACGTGTCCGCCAGGCGATTGCCTACGGGACGAATCGGCTCGAGATGACAGAAAGCATCCTGTTCGGTGAGGTTGATCCGCTCACGAGTTACCTACCGAGTGATCACTGGGCTTACAACCCGGACACCGCCGAATACTATCCTTTTGATCCCGATCAAGCGATCGCCTTATTGGCGGAAGCGGGCTGGGAAGACGCTGACGGCAACGGTGTGGTCGAAGCCACCTCTGATCTATCGGGTGAATATAGCTGCGGTCGCGGCTCCTGGACCGTTCCAGCGGGCAGCGAACTCGAAGCGACCTTCCACACGACCAGCGGAAACGCGATGCGTGAACAGCTCTCAACCTTGTTCCAGGCCAGCATGGCCGACATTGGCTTCCAGGTCAATATCGATCTGCTGCCAGCCTCGGTATGGTTTGGCGCACCGCCCGACGGTCCACTACGCGCGCGCACCTATCAAATTGGTGAGTTCGCCTGGGTGTCTGACCCAGACCCCGGCGCACTCTTCCTCTACGCAGGCGAGAACGTCTATCGCACGCCTGACGGTGAATTCCTGGCAGCAGGTAACCTGATCGAAGCCTATCCTGAATTGGAGAGCGAAGTTACCCTGCCGGGCGCAGGTTGGTCGCAAGGGGCTTTCGATGAGAACTTGCGCAGCTTCCTGAGCTTTGGTCGGCCCGAAGCAGGACAACTGCCCGATGGATTTGAGGTCGTTCAGAATGAGAACATCCCCGATCCATATGATGACTATGAGGGTGGCAATCGCTTGGGTTGGTGCAATACCGAAGCCACCCAACTGCTGTGGGACGGCAGCAACGTCCTGACGCCCGAAGAGCGTCTGCCCTTCTATCAGGATTTCCAGATCGTCTTCGCGGAAGATCTGCCGAGTCTGCCCTTGTTCCAGCGTTTAGTAGTCGAAGCCTACTCACCGAACCTCTGTGGTCCGGAAGTCGGCCCAGCCAACTTGACGACCTGGAACATCCACACCTGGACTTTCGATGAAAGTGGAGCCTGTGAGGGCTAACAGGCCTTTGTAGAACAAAATGGGGCCTCGCTCAACGGGGCCCCATTTTGTCTCGCACATCAGGCTCGGTAGCGACGGCGCGTAGCTTGCACCATGTGGCGGAATCCTTCGTAGCCGCTCAAGCGCTGAGCCTGATCTTCAGATTGCCCCTTCTCTAGTTCGCGCATTATCACCTTCATCGAGTCAGGAATGTCGACTCCGCCGCGCCGAGTCAAGATCAAACCGGTCAGTTCGGGTTCGTCGCGGCGCAGCCAAACCCGCCACCCTTTGCGCGGATGGAGTCGATAGCCATGCTCACGCAGAATCCCCCGAATTGTCTGCTCGAAATCTCCCGGTGGGCGAAAGCGATCCGGCCAACTAAAGGCCATATCGTCAGCATAGCGTGTGTAGCGCCCGCCACTCTCACTAGTGCGGCGTGCAATCTGCTTGTCCATCTCCGCGTTAACCAGATTACTGAGGATGGGGCTGGTCGGCGCACCCTGTGGCAGCGATCCGCGATAGGTGGTCAGCCGGGTGAGATAGTGTGCCCGATCATCAACATAGCCGATCGAGTGAAAGACCTCGCGCACCCGCCGATGACTGGTACTCAGGAAGAAATCCTCAATATCCGCTGTGATGATGATGGCAGCCCCAGCGTGCGTCCAGGCGTGATCGGCAATCGAGCGCCCTTTGCGAAAGGCTAGCGCCGCCGGATTTGTCACCCCGCGCGCCTCAAGCAGACGCAAAATACGCCGCTGGACAGCCTTCAAGGCGTAACCCGGCTCGACAAGCTGTCGATCGCTGCCGTCTTTCTTCGGAACGGTGAAATGGCGATAGGTAAATCCTTTCGGCGGTTTGCCACCCGCTAGAAAAGCGCGGGCGTCTTCATCTCGCATGGCAAGCGTGTAACGAAAGAAGTGGTAGATGATCCAGGTGTCACCGGCCGGAGGACTAAATCCCCTTGGGCGTCGAAGAGACACGCCCAGGGATTGCGTCAGCAAATCGACAATCGGCGCAGGCAAGATGTCGCGCAGCATGGGCTAACTCCTGTCTTCGCTGTCCTCAGTCGAATTGGCGCGTGGCACCAGCAAATCAGCCATATTCGGCAAGACCACCACGCTGCCGTTGCGTCCGGCCAGCTTGACCAAGGTATCCAGTTCCTGCATCCGGGCTACATTGGGGTTCTGTGCCAGAATCTTGGCCGTATTGGCGCGGGCGCGGGCGGCAGCGACCTCGTGACGAGCCTTGACCAGATCAGCGCGCCCTTCACGATCTGCCTCAACCTCACGCAAGAACACATTACGCACCGACCCCGGCAGCACAATATCGCGAATGCCCACCCGTGAGAGGGTCACGCCGTATGCTTGAGCACGCGGAGCCACCGCTTGCAAGAGGTTCTCACCCAACTCAGCGCGAGCTTCGAGCAGGGGGTCGATTTCATAGCCGGAGATGAGGTCGCGCAGAGTCAACTGCAAATCCTGATAGAGCTGTTCGCTGTAACTCTCGACTGCGCTGACAGCCAACTGTGGGTCTTCAACCTGATATTGGGCGATCAAGCTGACGCGCACCTCAATTTTATCAGCTGTCAGAATCGCCTGACTATTGACCACTTCACTCATCTGGCGCAAGCTGACCACCAAAATACGAATGCGTTCCCAGCGCCAGAATTCATAGCGGCCCGGTTCCAGCATGCGCTGAAATTGGCCATTCTTGAACAGGAGCGCCCGTTCATATTCCCAGATGATGACTTCATGACGTAGGCCAAAGGAAAACGCGCGAGGGGACGGTTCCAATAACATAAGCTTTCATTCTCCCGGATGATGACGATTACAGTACAGATGGCTACGTTTCCCAGGCGGACTGGTCGGTGCCGCGCCCTACTGCGGGGGAGCCTGGGTTAACACCGGTCCGCAAAGCGGCGGTCTTCTGCCGCCCATTTTGGCCGATGGGTATCCCCCAGACTGCAAGCCCGGGTCGAGCGCTGCCCCATGGGGCTGGCGTTGACCAGCCCGCACGGAAACATAAGCTGTATGCGGCCCTGCCGCATACAGCTTAACAGGAGCCTTATCGCGGAACGCAGGACCTGATTGGGCTGCGCCGCTGCTTTATGTCAAGACTTTAACACGGCAAGATGACAGCTAGCGTCACAGCGTGAGGATATAAACCGGAACGCCGCGCCCCTTCTGGTTGAAGCCCATCTTCTTGTACAGGCGCAGTGAGCGCTCATTGTCTGCCTGAGTATTGACGGTGACCTCGTCAATACCGCGCTGGGCAAAGAAGTTGAGCATCTGTGCTACCAACACCTTGCCCAGGCCGCGTCCTTGTTGATCCGGGCGGACCGCCAATCGCGCTAGATGAGCGCTGTTAATATAGCGGGTGCTGAGCTGGTAGCCGAGGAAGCGTTCACCATCTGATATGGCGGTAAAGGTGGCGGCTTCGCGTGCAGCCACGTCGAGTGTTTCGGCACTGTATTGCCAAAGTGCTTCGAATGCTGTGGCATCAACCGCACTGATCTGCTCAATATCGCGCCGCCTCACGTCGATCGTGCTGAACGGTGTCGGCGGGGCCGCTGGAAGATCTGAGGCGACACGCACCAGGGTGACAATCTGGGTGAGGCGGTCAAAGCCCCAACGCCGCGCAATGGCTTCGGCCCAGCGATCAGAGGTCAGGAAAGCCACCCGCTGCACGCCATCAGCCTGTAGCTGGCTGAGCAGCGCTTCCCACAGCATATCAAGCTGGCGATCCACCCCAAAGGGGTTGGCTGGCATCGCGAAACGCAGCCAGGCCACCTGCGTCTGATCGCTGCCGTGTGGCGATGGGTGGTGCAAGGTTGCGCCCATAAACGCCTTGATCAGGCTGTTTTGCCGAGACACCAGCCCCCGCAAGTCAGGGTGGGGCATCCATTGGGCCATGGTGCGCCAATCGAGGTGCAAATGCCGACGTGACGCCATACTCATCAGGCGAATGACCTGAGAATATTCTTGTCGATCTGGCGCCGAAATAGCTATAGTTGGTGAGGCCATCATTTTCAAGGATGTTAGTCAAAGCAAACGAGAACTTGATTCACCTTAGCGTATGGCTTCCTCAATCTCAAGTTTCCCGCCCGCCTGGCTGAGGCGCAGCCACAGGTTAATTCCATGACACACTCGAACATCACACCCCGTCGATCCTATCTGGCTGAGCGCCGCGCGCATTGGGAACAGGTCGCTCAAGCCTGGGGCGGTCGACGCTCCTGGGGTGCCTTTTACCATCAACGCCTGCGTGAGCTGTTCGCCTTTCATGTGGCACCGGGGCGGCGCGTATTGGAACTGGGCTGTGGTCAAGGCGATTTATTGGCCTCCCTCAAACCCAGTTTTGGCCTTGGCGTGGACTTCTCACCCACTATCATCAGCTTAGCGAGTCAGCGTCATCCTGATCTACACTTTATCGTCGCGGATGCGGAAGACTTGCCGCTTAAATCGACCTTTGATGTGATCATCCTGTCGGACCTGGTCAACGATCTATGGGATGTCCAAACGCTACTGGAGCGGCTGCGCCCGCTCTGCGGTCCACAGACTCGCATCCTGCTGAACTTTTACAGCCGCGTGTGGGAGATTCCGATCAAGATCGGGCAGAGTCTCAGCGTAGCGCGCCCGACGCTGCTGCAAAACTGGCTCACCCTGCCCGATATGCGCAACCTGCTCCTCCTGACCGGCTATGAAGTCATCCGCAATTCACCAGAGATCATCTTCCCGCTGCCCATCCCTTTG
>JAADYZ010000501.1 GCA_010092775.1 Chloroflexota bacterium | reverse complement strand
GCCATCGACAGCGCCACCGAGGATCGCATTCAGAAAGCCATCTGGACGGCGGCGGAAGGTCGGACAACACTCCTGATCACGCATCGCCTCTCGCAAATTCGCTGGGCAGACCACATCATTGTGCTGCGCAAGGGTCGCGTGGTGGCGCAAGGTGCCCACGAAGAGCTGCTGCAAAGCTCGGAGTCTTACCGGCGCATTTTTGCTCGCTACGAAGAGCAAACGACCCGCATCGACAAAGACGAGCTTGACCTTGAGAAAATCCGGGCGGGCAAGTAGCTGACAGCCGCCCTTTAGCAGGACAGGACAAATCACTATGATGCTGATGAGCGGCCTCGACGCCGATCGCTACGACAGAACCTATACCGACGCCTATCTCTACAAACGGATGGCGCAGTATCTCAAGCCGCATCGGGGCAAGGTCATCATGATTGTGCTGATGAGTTTGCTGACAGCCGTTGCCCTGGCGATGATCCCCATCTTGACTTCTGAGGTGGCTGGTCTGCTGGAGGCAGGCGCGCCGATGGCCTGGGTGGGCTATGTGCTGCTGGCGCTCTTGGGCGCTGCCGGTGCCCGCTACGCGGCCAACTGGGCCCGCCGTCGCGCGATGACGCGGCTGGTCGGTGAGATGACCGCCCAGATGCGTAAAGACGCCGTATCCGCCTCGGTCAACCTGGACATGGCCTTCTTCGATCAGAACAAGTCCGGCAAGATCCTGAGCCGCATCACCAGCGATACCGAAGAATTCGGCCAGACTTTGGTGTTGGTCTCCGATCTGGTGGGCTTCCTGGTGCAGGTCTTCATCTTGCTGGCAGTCCTGGCTGGCCAGAGCGTCTTCTTGACAGTCGTCATGCTGGCCTTCATTCCCTTGTTTCTCGCTGCGGCGGCGTACTTCCGCAAGCTGGCCCGTGATGTCACCCGGCAGGCCTCCCGCGCCCTGGCGGTCGTCAACGACAACATTCAGGAGAGCGTCAGCGGTGTGTCGGTGGCCAAGAACTTCCGCCGCGAGTCCATGATCTATGGTGAGTTTGTCGAGATCAACGACCAGTCCTACGATGTCAATCTCAAAAAGGGCTTCGTTCTGGCGGTCATCTTCCCGGTGCTTAACGCAATTGCCGGTCTGGCTATCGGTGCGATCCTCTATCTGGGGGCCATCAACGCCGTCAACGGCACGATTAGCGTAGAAGCCTGGTTCCTCTTCATGCTATCAGTCGATCGCTTCTGGTTCCCCTTCATCAACATGGCCGCTTTCTGGAGTCAGTTTCAGCAAGCCATGAGTTCCATCGAACGTATCTTCGCGCTGATCGATGCAGACAATACCGTGCTGCAAGTCGCTTCAGATGACGCTGATACGGTTAAAGGGCAGATCAGATTCGAGAACGTCGGCTTCGGCTACAACGACAATATGCGTGTGCTCGAGGAGTTCAACCTGGAGATCGCACGCGGCGAGAGCGTGGCCTTTGTCGGCCATACTGGAGCCGGCAAGAGCACCATCGCCAAGTTGATCGCCCGCTTCTATGAGTTTCAAGATGGCCGCATCCTGATCGATGGCAAGGACATCCGCTCGTTTGACATCCATGACTATCGGGATCGCCTGGGTTTGGTGCCACAGTTGGCCTTTCTCTTCAACGGTACCGTGATGGACAACGTGCGTTACGGTCGGCCTGATGCGACCGACGAGGATATCATCGACATTGCGCACAGCATCGGCGATGGTGAATGGATCGATACCCTGCCCGACGGCCTGCAAACCAACGTCGGTGAGCGCGGCAGCCGCTTGAGTATGGGTCAGCGCCAATTGGTCAGCTTGCTGCGCGTGTTGGTGCAGCGCCCCGCCATCTTCATCTTGGACGAGGCGACCGCCAGTATCGACCCGTTCACCGAAACGCAGATTCAGGAAGCGCTTGACCAGATCCTGCGCCAGTCCACGTCCATCCTGATCGCCCACCGCCTCAGCACGGTGCGCAGCGCGGATCGGATCATTGTGCTGGATCACGGCAAAATCATCGAAGAGGGCAACCATGAGAGCTTGATGAAGGCAGGCGGACACTACGCAGACCTGTACAACACCTACTTCCGCCACCAATCACTGAGCTACATCGAAAATGCTAAGTCTCTCATGACCGAGGCTGCGAAATAGGACGGTGCTCAGGAGATCGTAGGGTCATCGGTGGCATGGTCATCATCCTGCGTGGGCGGCGTGTCCTGCCACTAGGCAGCCTGTCTGCTTATCCAACATCCCGCTTGCCTCGGTCATCCAGCCGCAGCGAAGCGCCACCCGCCTGCACCACGATGTCTTTCGCTGGAAAGCCCGCCTGAACATAGGGGTTGTCGTAGCGTGGATAGTCGCGCTGGACAAGGGGCTTGCCGTTCTGCGTCAGAGGGTCATCCCAGCCCATGCTGATCCGCCCCTGCGACGGCGAATGGTAGGTCACGCGCAGCGCGCCAGAGGTGGCGATTTCGGCCCGACTGACCTGGGCCACAAAGTCTGCAAATGGGCCATTGACCGCTGCCCGTCCGCATTCACACAGCCAGATGTTGCGCTTGCCGTCGGCGATTAACTCGCGTCCGGCGTCTTCGCCGGGTTCCTCGTTCCAATGATAGGGCTGCTGCGAGTGCAGCGCGATGTAGCCATCACCTAGCCGACCAAAGACCCAACCGTTGGCCTCGATGACCTCATCGAACTGATCGCGCGGGAACCAGGCGTGTGTAAAGCGCAGCCGGTGAGTAACGTACAATCCAGGCCCAGTGTCGATGTCGTAGATGATGATCGCCACATTATCGACTTGCCCAGCCTTAGGCAGGCTGCCGCTGCCGGTCCAATAATTTGGAGACTTGCCATCGCGGCGCGCCGGATGGGTGGTGAACACCACCGCATTCGGACCAAGGGTGGCCTGCCAGATGTGCTGTTGGTCGCCGCCATAGCGCTTGCGATAGTCCTGCGCGCTACTCAGCATGTAGTCGGGAGTTCGATAGGTAGTGATATTGACTTCCTCACGCGTGTTGCGGGTCACGTCACGTTCTAACACAGTGACAAGAGGGCGCAGTAAGCCCGTCATACGCCCAAACCGGATCAATGCCTGGTTTTCCTTGAAGGGCGTGAAGAAGCTGTTATCCCACCAGTTGAAAGCGTCGAGCATGCGCACCATCAGGTTGGCGCTGCGCGGATGCATGTAGGCTTCCAGCGATAGTAAGATCATGCCGTCTTCCAGCTTATCCGGATGCAGGCCCCAGCGCTCCATCTGATCCAGGCGAATGCCCATGCGCTGCTGGTTAAGCATCTCTGGCCGTTCTAGATCGGTCGCAATCCTATAAATCGCCTCCGGCATCTGGTAATTCTGACTGAGCGCAAAACAGGCAGCGCTCATGTTGTCAAAACCGGAGAAGACACCCATCCCAAATAGCAGCTTGAGCGTGTCGGTCACGCCTTCCTGAGCCGCCCACTTCTTGGTGTTTTCATAGCTGCGCCCGTGTGTGCTGCCGAAGACCCCCCGGAATGAGTTGAGCGCCATATCGAGCAGCATCAGGTCGATAACCTGGGCGGCCTTGCGGGCGATCTCTTCGTCGGCGCAGAAATCTACCAGGCTGAGGAGGGCGGTCAGGTCCTCGTCGTAGTAGACGTGCGACAGCCACTCGCTGAAGCCGGTCCGGAAACGCAGATTCAACCAGCGCAGGATGCGTGGCCGGGTCTGCTCCATCTTCTCGCGCCCGGTCTGTCCGGCGTTCTGGAAGACCTCATCCGGGTAGAGCTGGCCTACCAGGTAGGCACCCACATTGAACAGAATCTGATGATTCTCTGTCCAGGTGCAGAGCGAGTCCTGGCCGGGTTCGTCCGGCCAATACTTGAACCCCAGCGCTGTTCGCTTGGCTCGGTCGAGCATCGCCGAATGGATGTGGGGATGCTCGGGGTATTGGTACAAGGTGCGGATAATACTGTGCAGCACGAAGTCGGCGCAGTCGATGCGCGCATCAATGTAATCGCAGGCGGCGTAGAATATGCCCAGATGGGCTGGTCCACCGGCTTCGAGCCGGACCAGCTCATAGTACCAGGCCTTGTTCGAGTCTGGCGCTGGGTTACGCCGCCAGAACTCCAGGAAGGCGGTGCGCCGTTCGGCATAGCTTTGTGAAAAAGGCTCCGTTGCGAACACATCCTGCACGCCTTTACTGGGATAATCAGGTGGCGCGGGGTGATTAATATGCAGTTGATACTCTGGCTGTTTGTGAACGGTCATCTTGGGCTTGTGTCCTGGGCTGAACGAACTTGACCTTATGCACCTTCGCGGCGTACCAGCAGTTGCTTCAAGGCTGCTGCTTCTTGCTGAATGGCCTCGTCCTCTTCACGACGATCGCGCCGCACGTCCAGAACACCTTTCAGGCGAGCGTGAGTCGGTTGATCCAGTGGATAGCGCGAGGCCGCCAAGAGGCCGATCGTCAGGAAGACAATCGGCACCAGGGCAAACACCAGGCGGATCACAAAGGTGAAGGTGTCCGACTGCGGTTGATTGATCAGGGTGGTCACGCCGTCAACGGTTTGCTCAATCGGCTCGATGAAGCCTGCCAAGTCGATGGCCAACCCGACCATGAACAGCGCGAGACCCGCCGCCAGCTTGCGCATAAAGGTTTGTAAAGAGGCGAAGACGCCCTCCCGCCGCTGTCCGCTTTGCAGTTCATCCACATCTGGGATGTCTGGGAACATGGAGTAGGTCATCACCACCACGCCACCCGTTCCCAATCCGACAAATGCAGCAAAGACATAGATGAACCACGCCGGTTGTTGCGGCGTCAGCGCAAGCGAGAAGGTCATGGTGACAATCCAGATGGCCGCACCAACCATATAGCCGACGCGCTTGCTGGTGCGCTTGCTTAGCTGGAAATATAGCAGCACGGAAATCGCTTGGAAGATCAGCAGCACACCTAAAACGGCGCTGGTGGCCGTCCCTCCGCGCCCCATATAGTAGGTGATGTAATACTGCGTGATCGCCAGCACGACGTCGATCGCGACGAAGGCCGACAAATACATGATCAACAAGACCGCATAAGTCTTGATGCGCAGCGGCTCGATAAAGGTTTCACGGAAGTTGAAGGGCTTGGGCTCACCCTGAAATTCAGGCCGCTCCCGCAAGGCTGTGACTGTCGCGATGTAGGGCAGGGCGAAGATCAGCCCGAAGGTGACACCCATCACCAGGTAGCCCGTGCGCGGATTCTGGAACTGATCGACCATCCACAAAGGAACCACCGCCACCACCAGCGACGAAAAGGTCGAGAAGGCAATGCGGATCGAACTGAGAGAGGTGCGCTCGTTGTAATCCAGGGTTAGTTCGGAATGCAGCGCGTTGTAGTTCAGGAGCACAATGCTGCTGACCGTCGAGAAGAGCAAGTAGGCCACAAGTACGAAGACGAAGCGCCCTGCTTGCGACTCGAAGGCTACTGGATAATAGAGCAGCGTCAGCGCAATCACGATCAAGGGAATGCCAGCCAATAAATAGGGCCGCCGTCGGCCTAGCGGCGTGCGCGTCCGATCGGCAAGGACGCCTTCCAGCGGGTCGGTGATGGCGTCGTAAACTCGGCTGATCAATAGGATCGACCCAGCCAACACTGGCTCAATACGCACAATCGAGGTGAGGAAGAACAGGTAAGTCACGCTCAGCAAGACGCCTGCGCCACCGCCGAAGACGTCTCCCAGGCCATAGGCGATACGCTGCCAGGTGCTCAATTCGGGCCGGGGGGCGGCATCGCCGGGAAGGGCTGAAGTCGGTGTCATGATTGTTCCTCTGAATTGGTCTAGAGTGGATGGACCCAGCGCCGCTTGCCTGGCGCCTGGGTTGGCGACGCTCTGCTAACTGGTTATTGGGCGACCGATCCGCACAAGCAACTGGTTGATAATGTCTTTGCGAGTGTAGCTGCGCTTCTCACGCATTTCCTTCAGGCGCTCGATGAAGGCATGGCGTTCGTCTTCGTTCAGGTCCGCGTTGAGCAAGCCGATCACCGGGATGAAACGCCACTCGGGTGCCTGGCGAACATCCTCAAGAAAGCTCAGGCTGTCTGCGTTTTGCATATTCAGGTTGAGCAAGATCAGGTTGGGCGTGTTGATCGATAGGCTGGCCAAGGCAATCTGAGGATGACCTGCTTCCGTGACTGTCCACTGATCCGTCAGCATCTCACGGACCAACTCGCGCGTCCCGGCATCATCATCGATCACCAAGACTTTCCCGTCCTGTGCGTGGGCCGCGTACTGCTCAGCCACAATGCGCAGATGATCCTCTTGAACGGGCTTATTGATGATGTTCGACAGTGAGGGGATGTAGCCAGCATCGTCGTTGGGCAGCGTGTAGAGAACGACCGGCACATCGACCAAACGACGGTCAGCTTTCATCTCTGATAGGAGGGTCAGGCCATCGTGATCGGCATCCAGTAAAATGGCCGCTGGCTGCAAGACGCGTGCCAGGCGCAGGCCCTCCGCCCGATCGTCGGCCCCCATCACGCTGACCGCGCTGCCCGCCACCGTCTGGATGTCGTTGATCAGCGTCTTGTCGTGGCCAATCACCAGAGTGAGAATTTCGACGCTGCTCTCCTCTGGCGCGCTCTTGCTCAGCGCACTGAGGTCGGGCCTGGCAAACTGGCCAGTCTTGCGCTTGCCTTGGTCACCCGTCAGGATCAAGGGCGCGTCCTTTACGTCTCCATCGGATACCCTGGCAGGCAGGATCACCGTAAAGGTTGAGCCGACATTAATCTCGCTCGTCACGTAGATGTCACCGCCCATCAATTGGGCCAGGCGTCGGCTGATTGTCAATCCCAGGCCTGTGCCGCCATAGCGGCGCGTGGTAGAGCCGTCAGCCTGGGTAAACGCGCTGAAGACCTTGGCCTGCTGCTCGCTGGTCATACCAATGCCGTTATCAGTCACACTGAACCGGATTACCGCTTTGCCATTCAGCGATTCGCGCACGGCCTCCAGCGTGATTTCACCGTTCTCAGTGAATTTACTGGCGTTACTCAGCAAGTTGATCACGATCTGGCGAACCTTGAGCAGATCCGCATACATCTTGCCGAGGTCTTCTGCCGCCTGGACATTCAGCAAGTTGTTGTTCTTCTCTGCCATCGGGCGGATCGTGCTGACCGCGTGGTCGATCACCGCTTGGATGTCGAAGTCTTCCAAAT
>JAADYZ010000012.1 GCA_010092775.1 Chloroflexota bacterium | reverse complement strand
TGGACTTCGGCAAAGGCCTGAAGTAGGACATCGACGCCCTTCTGCTCCACCAGACGACCAAAGAAGCCGATGACTGGTGTCTCATCATCATAGCCCCAATCAGTTCGCTGTTGTACTCGGAGGCTCGAGGCACTGGCTGTCGGCGCGAGCCCATATGGAATGGTCACTATGCGCTGCGCGGGTAGGCCTTCGACCTCCACTGTGAAGCGTGCAATGTGATCTGAGATGGCGATCAGGCGATCCGCAGAACCGGATACATAGCGATTGAAGACCTTGAAGGCGCGATTGCTACGGAAGCGGTCATCGTTGTGGCGGGACGACACGGCATATGGGACGCCCGCCAGACCCTTGGCGAGCAGGCCGTAGGTATCTGCGTGAAAGAGATGTGTGTGCAAAATATCGGGCCGTTGGGCTTCCAGATGCCAGCGTAGGCGTGGCAGCAGCCCGGAGTCGATGTGATGCAGGATTGGGACCGTTTTGGCCGGAACACCCAGCGCTTCGGCTCGCTCGACGAAGTGGGGCACCGGTTGGGCAGGGTCTTCCAAAATCAGCAGGCAGACGTCAATGCCCTCATCCACCAGGCCGGGCAGCAAGGTCAGAAGATGCTTCTCCGCCCCGGATATGCCAGTTGCCTTGATGATGTGCGTGACGAACACGCTTTCAGTTCTCCTCTTGCGGGTCGAGGCGTTCTTCTAGCTCATGAATGCGGGTGTTAAGCAGCGCGATGACTTGAGCGGCTTGTTTGTTCTCACGCGAAAGGCGGGTGATCACAACGGAGAATTGTAACAGGATGATCATCATCAAGCCCATGCCGATCACAAACATCGCTGTTGGCTCGTAGATAATCCCCATGAACTCGGCAATGCTGCTCAGGATGACCTGTGGAAATAGGCCCATTGAGACCAATACCCCAAAGGTGAATAACCAGCCGAGTGAGTAATCTTCGCGCAGCTTGCGGCGTCGGACCAGTTCCAGCACGACGACAAAGAGAAATATTGGGCCAAGTCGCATAATGATCTGAGTTTGACTCAAGGCATTGAACATAGGTCAAGATGTCCCATCTGGTTTAGACTGACGTTCGCGCAGTAGGCTGATAAGAATAGCTAGTGTTACCTTGATCATGTAATACGCTGAGCGGATCGGTGTGATGGACGAACGCCCACCGTAGCGAGGATTCATCTTAACGGGAACTTCTTTGACGCGTAAGCCCGCGCGCCAAAAGGTCACGATGGCCTCAGGTTCGGGGTAGTCAAAGGGATAGTCTCCTGCGCTAAAGGCAATGGCCTGGCGATTGAGGGCACGGAATCCCGAAGTCGGATCGGTGATACGTTGGCGCGTGATGGCAGAAATCAGGGCAGCCAGCAGGATGCTCCCTAAGCGGCGCAATCTGGGCGTGCTGTAGCCGCGATCCTCAATGTAGCGTGAGCCAATCACCATGTCGCAGGTGCTGGTGTTAAGGGCGGCGAGGAGCGCAGGAATCTCATTCGGATCGTGCTGGCCGTCGCCATCGACCTGAATGGTGACATCGTAACCACGCTGACTGGCATAGATGAAGCCAGTTTGCACGTTGGCCCCAATTCCTAAATTGTAAGGCTGGCTGATCACTGTGGCCTGGTGCGATCGAGCGACCTGCGCAGTGTCATCCGCCGAGCCGTCGTCAATCACCACGATGTCTGCTTGAGGCACGGCATGTCGGACGCGCTCGATCACATGGCCGATGCTCTCTTCCTCGTTGTAAGCGGGGATCACGATCAGCAGCCGCTGTGCAGGATAGAGCGCCGAGGCAAGTACATCACGCGCTTGTTCAACCGGGGTGTTAACAGGATTATCGACCATGAATGACTTCATTCAGGGCGTCGTTGGCCGCATCAAAGCGGCGGCGCCAGTCGTGTTGGAGGGCTTCTTGCCGACGAAGTTCGGCCAGTTCGCCGTCGTCGTTGGCCAGAGCCGCCTCAAGCGCAGCCACGAATTGCTCTGGGTCATTCGCGATGGTCACCAAGCCATCAAAAAGCCGCGCCTCCGGCATATCAACTGAGATGATGGGTTTACCAGTTGCGATGTATTCATACAGTTTCAGGGGGCTGCAATGCTCAGCGACCTCATCCAGATGATAGGGATTGACGCACACGTCAAACACCTTCACGTAGGCTGGCACCTCAGTATAGGGTATACGCCCAGTTCGAACGATATTGGGCAGCCCTTCCAATGGTTTCATATCGGCCAGCAAATCCACCGGACCCACCAGCAGCAGCGTCCAATCAGGGTGGGCTCGCGCGATGTGGGCAAGTAAGCCTGTGTCGATCCAATAGTTGAGTGTACCCAGATATCCAACGATTGGTCGAGGGAGGCTCGCAACAGGCTCAGCAGCGGGGTAGCTTGGATCTGCGGCTTGGGCTAAGTGGGAGACGTCGACACCGTTCGAGATAAGCTTCACCGCCCGTGCCCCTGTCTTTTTCTTCTCGACCAATCCGGCTGCGGTCACAATCAGCAGGTCAACGGCTTCGATGAGGCGCCGTTCTAACCGGCCAATTACCGCCCCGTTGACCAATCCTTTGGACGCGGTGAAGTCATCGACGCATTCATAGATGGCGGCCTGTTCGCCCAGCTTGCCGATAAAATCGGCTGAGTGCGGCGTGTATGTCCACAAAATGGGATGACGAAAGCCCAACCGCCGCGCCTGCATCTGGATCAGCGGGAGTAGGAAGACATTGTTGATGGCATTGATTAGCCCAGACATCTGAAAGAAGGGCAGGACAATTGGCAGTGTGAGCACCCACAGATTTTGCTCGACCTGGCGCGGTCCGGCTAGCCAGCGCCAAGCGCGGCTAAACTGATTCGATAGGTCGACCAGCCAACCCGCCCAATGCATCTGTTGTTCAACGTATAAAACACGGTGCCCCTCTGCGGCCCACATTCGAGCAAAACGATGTTTGCGTGTGGGCAGTGCATCCCAATCTTGTGTCGAGAGGATGATAAAATCGTAGCAGCTTTGGTGGCTCATGGTGCAGTCTCACTGACGGATTGAGGCTGCCCAGTCCGGATCGACTTCAGAGCTAACAAGGCGATCTGTGTCGCGCGGTAACCGTCTGCTCCGCTTACTATCAGATCAGCTTGTCCCTTAATCGCCAGGCCGAAGTTGTCCAATAAGGCGCGATGCCCCTTGTCTTGTTGTCGGTTGTTGATTCCCTGCCCCTGTAGGCCCCCACGGAAGCTCAGCGAGCGAAAATCATCAAGCAGCGCGTGGCCCTGTGCGGCGAATACCTCAACCTGTTCTTTGCCCATGGTGGGATCGCCCTGGGCCGTATAGATCACGGTGCCGATGGAGTCGTCTGCAAAGCGCATGGTGATCACAAAATCCTGGCCATCGCTGCTGCCTTGGGCGCTGAGCGATACAACGGGGGTGTTGAGCATCCCACAGATGAAATCGATGAAGTGGACGCCCTCACCGAGTAGACGACCGCCGCCTTCCTGAGGGTTGTTGAGCCAGTGAGACGCGGGTAGCTTGCCCGCGTTGACCCGGAATGTCATCAGCTTGCGCGTGTCGATTGCATCGAGAGCCTGTTTGAGTGCTAGCGCCGTCGGCGCAGCCCGGCGGTTGAAGCCGACGGTCAGCAAGACCTGATTGTTGGATACCGCATCAAGTATCGACTGAGCACCTTCGAGCGTCAGAGCGAGGGGCTTTTCTACAAAGATGTGCTTACCCCATTGTGCCGCCTGAATCGCTTGTTCAACGTGCAAATGATGGCGCGTTGAGAGTAGGACCGCACCCACCGCGGGGCTGCTGAGTGCATCGGCCAGCTCGGTCGTGACGATCTGGGCAGCCGTTTTCTCGGCTAGTTGGGCTGCGGAATGCCCACCACTCACAACCGCTTGAATCTCAAAGTGTGGGCTGGCTTTTAGGTTGGGCAGGTGCATGGCCTTTGCGAAGTTGCCTGCCCCGACCAATGCCATCCCGATGCTGCTATCCTTGGATGGGATGGTAGCGCGTCGAATAGAAGTTGGCGGCGGATCAAGATCACGATCGCTCGGTTCGCCATAGGTTAACAAGACGGCTAGGGCGCCATCCTGTACCGCTTGATAGGCATCTGACACCTGCTCAATAGGATAAGTCCCACTGACTAGGGCGTCCAGGTCGAGCTTGCCTTGAGCGACCAAGTGCAAGAAGGCAGCCATGTTGCGGCCTTCGGTCCAGCGCACCAATCCAATTGGATAGTCAAGCCCACGCTCTTCGTAGTCCCGATCGTAGCGGCCTGGCCCAGTCGAACGGGACATCACAAAGTCTAGTTCGCGATTATAGAAATCGACGCGGTCAAGGTCCATGCCCATCGCGCCAACCATGACCACCCGCCCGCGTTCGCGGCACATCCGAAAAGCTTGATTGGTCGGCTCGCTGCTGGCGGTGGCCGCACAAAGGATCACTTTGTCGGCACCTTGGCCCATCGTCAGAGTCATAATCTGCTCAACCACATCGCCGACGGTGGGATCAACCACTGCCGCTTGCGCCAATTCTGCGGCCAGGTTTCGTCGCTCCAGGACGGGGTCGGAGCCAATCACCTGACAGCCTGCCGCATACAATAATTGAGCGGTGATCTGGCCAATCAGGCCGAGGCCGACGACGACAACCGTTTCGCCAAGCGTCACCTCGGCTCGCCGCACCCCTTGCAAGGCGATCGTGCCGACTGTGGTGAAAGCCGCCTGTTGATAGCTAACACCCTCAGGCAGCGGCGCTAACAGGTTAATGGGGATAGCGTTGTAGTGTGCGTGGTTGGCGATGCCAGCACCGGCGCCCGCCACGCGATCCCCGGTGCGTACATCAGTGGTCGCCATGCCTGGTGTGACAATCACCCCGGCACTGCTATAGCCAGCAGGGAACCAGGTCTCGGAGACGTCCTGAACGGCGCGCGCGGTGAATTGCAGCCCCTCTCGCATGGCCAGTTGGGCCGCTCGGCCAATCAACTCAGGTTGTTGCAAAGCCTTGCGAAGCAGACTGCCCCCGCCAACCGCCTGAGTGCTCTCCGTCCCAGAGGAAATCAAAGAGGCATAGACGCGCACCAAGGCCCCATTAGCAGGCGTCTGGGGTGCGGGCACATCCTTGAGGAGTAGCTTGCCTTTACCGTCGAAAAATACTTGTTTCATTGCAGCAGGTGGGGCTGCTTGTGCTGGGTGTTACAGGGGCGGCTCATTGCTGGCAGCGCCACGAGCCATTGCACGCGGCGGAGTCAGAATCTTGCGCAAATTGAGCAGCGCTTTACGCCCCGATGTACGCACCACTTTCAGGTCCATTTTGGTGTCGTGCGGGTAGAGCAGCACCACAAAGTCGGCGGGGAGTGTAACACGTCCACTGAACTTGGCAACCGGCGCTTTCTCTTTGACCCCATAACGCGGACTGTACCAGCCCTCTTCGACCTCTGGAATCAAGGGGAAGTCGCCCATTGGCAGCAGAATCAGGTTGGGGCCGGTCGGTTCTTCCGTTCGAATGGCGTTGTTGGTCCGGTCTAAGCGCACTTTCATGGGTGCAAAGTGGAACCACAACGTAATCTGGCTGAGGTCTTGGGGCTGCTCGGACTGCGCCAGATCGCGTTTGGTCCAGAACACACGATCGTGTAGGACCCACAGGCGTGAAGACTTATCAAAGTAAATCTGGCGGCGATGAACGACCCCAGGCTTCAAGCGCGTATAGCCGGTGTGCGACACATCCAGAATGTCGTAAGTGGGTTGCGACAGCCAACTATGTACGATGACATTTGCATCTGGGTTTAGACGGAAGACTTCACCATCAGGTATGCGGTTAATTTCCTCGCGATTGACCTGCAAGGTGTTGTGGTAGGCTGTCGAGCGGAAGCGGTTTCGTTCTTTGGGGTCTGCGGTGTAGGTGTAGGTGCCAGGGTCGATCAGGAAGGTGCGACCGAGTGCATGGAGCGTCATGCTCAGCGTGTCATTGTGGGCATGGCCGCCAGCTCGATTCTGGCCGACGCTGCCTGCATCGACCAACATGTGAAAATCTTGGTGGCGCATGATGTAAATCCCGCCCGCTTCAAAACTGCGCGATGACATCAGGTCGTCAGCATTCAGGCCCTTCCGAGCCAGTGCCCGTGCTTGTACGCGCAGCCCCGCATTGACATCGACCCACTCCTCTGGTGCAGTGCCTTCAGGGCGCCGGGTGATTCGCAGCAGAACATCGGTCAGTCGGGCGGCGGTATCACTGGGGAAATACCAGAAGGCATGCTGCCATTCGGCCCCAGCGATCAGCGACCAGCGCCGCCGTGTAGGGTCAACGAATCCGGCCCATTCCGGCAGTTCGCGTTCCAAAATGATGGAACCTAACGCCAGCAAATAGCGCTTATCCTGGCTGCGCTGCCTCGGTTCTGCATAGACTGAAAGTGGCAGCAGATGTCCGTCATCCGCATCCCCAAGCAACGGTAAGCAGCCGTCTGGTTGGGTGGCATTCATGATCACGTCGAGCATCGCACGCAGTTGGGCTTGGGTGGTATCGGGCACCGGGATGCCGTTCACCAGGCATAGTCCGGCGACACTCAAGACCATCTCTGTCACGAGGCAGTGATAGGGCAATGAGGCCTCATAGTTCATCCCATCCGCATAGATTTGTCGTTCAAGTTCATCCCACAGACGGGTCAAGCCGATGATGCGCCACTTCTCCGCATCGGCAAACTCAGGGAACATAACCCCCAGGTAGACAAGGCCGGTCAGGTTGGCAATCAGATGATTGGTGCGCGGCCAGCCGTCCTCAAGGTGCTTCACCAGATGGTCGCCGTGTTGGCGCAGGCTGGTCAGCCACTTGGCCAGGAACTTGGTCGTCAGCGATTCCGACGTGAGGATGGCGTAGTAACACCAGATCCAGTTGACAGCCCGGATCGCCACTTCCATCGGGCTGGCCCAGTTAACACCAAATTCATGAGGATTCTTGTCGATCCAATGTGTGACCTGGGCGATCAATTCTCTGGCATAGGCCTCATCACCCGTATATAAATAAGCCTGCCCAAGGCGCAGCCCGTGATGAAAGCGGCTGAGCTCCCAGGGAACTTTGACGTCAAAGCCGCCATTCGGATTGACAATCGTGAGACGGGTGAAATGCTCGACGGGCCAGCTATGATTGGTCTTGAAGTCGGTGTGCCAATCGATTTCTGCCCCCATTGAGACTGGCCCAGAGCCCAGAATGTCGAATTCGTGGCGAGCGATGCGGTCAGCTTCCTCAATCGCGAGGTCGGCGGCAGTGGGGTAGAAACGCGCAATCAATGAGGCCTGTTCAGGCAGCAAGCCAAAGAAGCGCGGCTGCTGTCGCTGCTGGATTTGGGCGGCCAGTTCCTCGATGTTGGTGCCGACGCGCACGGCACGCGGCTTGCGCGGTGCGGTCCGCGTACGCAGTTCCCGCACGACCCGCCGCCATACCACGCGTGGCAGGTCCCTAGTTGGAATTTGACTCAGCAAAGTGCGACCTCGACATTCAGGCTAACAAAACTCTGACTAGGCTAGATTATCAAATATCCGAACATAGACTGCAAATGTTGCCTGAGCATTCGAATTCGAATCAAACATTTGGCGGGCCCGCTGGTAGGCAGCTTCACCCAGTTGCGCGGCCCATTGAGGGTTCCGGAGCAGGTCCACGAGGGCAATAGCCAACGCGCTAGGATCGTTTGGCGGGATCAGCAGGCCGGTTTGATCGGGGATGATCAACTCGCGCGGGCCGCCCAAGTTCGACGCCACAGCCGGAACACCCATCGCCGCCGCTTCGATCACTGGGCGGGCGAAGTGTGGTACCACTGAGGGGAAGACTAAAGCCTGGCTGGCCGCCAATATCTGAGGTATATCGCGGCGGATACCGGTGAAGATCAAGGCCTCTTGGGCGTCGGCAGGTAGAGCGCTTATTTCGCGCTGAACGGTCTTCTGATAGGCATCGACCCCGATGAATTTCTTGATTAGGCCCTTTAATCCTGGCTCCGAGAGGGCTTTGGGTGGAGGCCCGGCGATGAGTACCTTAACCTCTGGTACAGCCTGGACGAGTTCGGGCAGTGCTTTGATCAAGGTCAGCGTGCCCTTGGGTTCAGCGACCCCGCCGAGCATGGTGATAATCGCTTGTGCAGGGTCTATTCCTAGCGCCTCGCGGACTGCACCACCATCCAAATGCCGATCAAAACTGTTGAAATCGACAAAGTTGTGGATCACATGGACATTCGATTTGAGGATTAGCTGGTTGGCATCGTGTTGGCTAATCGCAACGACCTCGGACGCATTGCGGGCAATCACGCGGCGCAGCCATGACCGGCGCAAGCCAAGGTAGCCTTGCGTTATCGGTTCGCGGATGTGCAGGACGCAGGGGATGTTTTCGCGGTGGCAGGCGCTCGTCAGGTAGGCCAACGTGGACGAATTGAGATGGACCAGATCGGGTTGCAGTTGGCGGAGCAAGCGACGCATTTGGCCCAGGGAGGGCAGAATGCGAGCCACCTTGATCGGCAGCCGCCACAGATCGCGGCCTCCATACCACTCTAATTCGGTGTGGCTGAAGTCACTGATGCGCGGTTCAACCTGTGTCTCAATCCCCTCACCGCGATAGAGGTCCACAACCGGGCCAGGCTTCAGCGTGATGACCATCGGCTCAAAGCGGCTGCGATCGAGCTTTTGCAGCAAGAACAGCAAACTTAGCGGCGCACCACCAATTCCTCCTGCGTGATGGACATAGAGTATGCGTTTCATGAGGTCATCCGACGCTGTTGCGCGATCTCGCGACTGCCATCCCAATAGCCGACTGCTGTGGCTGCGGTTTCCAACAGGCGTGCCCAGGCAAAAGGTAGCCAATCGCGCCAACCACGATCCGAATAGGGGATGAGGCGGGCGGCATAAATCAGTGCGGGGAGGATCAAAGCCGTTAGAAAAAGGGTGCCTAACACGGAACGTAGGATCGCCAGCCAATCAATCGCGCGGCCTTGATGCACATAGAGTACATAGGCACCCCCACGGCCTCGCCCAAGGCGCTGCCGCCAATAGACACGCAGCCGTTCGGGCATCACATGCGGGACGACGATGCTGTAATCAGCCACACGTCGATAGCCCGACGCTTGCAGACGATCCCCCATGATGGCGTCTTCACCAGCGGTGTTATGGGCAAAATCATCGGGGAAGCCCCCCACCGCACGGATCGCCGCCAAGCGGGCGGAAAAGCCTTCCGTCCAGTTGAGTTCGTCACGCGTAAGAGTCAGATTGTATTCGTGTTGAGCCTGAATGTAGCGTGGAAACAGTGCATCCAAGTTGACCACTCGCGAGTCAACCAGGACATAATCAGCGGCGTTGTGATAATGCAGCAAGATGCGTTGGATGAAATCAGGTTCAGGGAAAACGTCGGCATTCAATACAACGACGATTTCGCCAGTGGCGGCGCGCAGCCCATCGTTGCGGGCCGCTGAGACGCCCGGCTTGTCGCCCTGGCGGAGCAGCCGCAGGCCAGTAATGCGGTCTTGATAGGCTTGCACAATTTCTGGGGTGCGGTCGGAGGACGCATCCACCACGATCACCTCCAAAGCATCGTGATCTAGCATCGCGAGGGCATCGAGGGTGCGCCCGATGTCTTCTTCTTCGTTGTAGGTTGGAATGATGATGCTGACCGACAGACTCATAGTGCTTGGTCGATGAACTGCCGCATCCACAACTCCAACGTCACCAGCGCCCAGACGCGCATATAAGGCCCTTGCCCGCGTTGAAAGTCTTGATAGATGCCTTGTAGGGCCCCTTGTTTGAACAAGCCTCGACGCTGGATGGAGTCGGCTGAGAAGACATCTTCGACTACATCACGCAGTTCATGGCGCATCCACACAGCCACTGGCATTTCAAAGCCGCGTTTCGGTCGATTCAACACGGATTTCGGCAGCAAATCTTGCACTGCCTTGATGAAGATTGCTTTAGACTGCTTGCCCTGTACCTTCATCTCGGAGGGGATGTTGGCGGCAAACTCGACCAACTTGTGATCGATCAGGGGCACGCGTACCTCAAGTGAGTGGGCCATGCTCATCGCATCGGTGTCGCGCAGCAAGGTGTGCGGCATGTAGTTGGAGAGTTCCAAGCGGGTGATCTGCGCAATCGGGTCCACTTCAGCAGGGTGAACAAAGCGGCTTAGATACTTCTGGATCGTCTCTGGGATGGTCATCGACAGGCGGGTGGTGTCTGTGTAAAGGGTCATTTTGGTTTCTTCATCATAGAGGATGCGCACCCGTTCGTAGCGGTCGAGCAAGTCGCCATCGAGCCATGTCATGGCGCGGTCAACCGCATTGATGCGCTGGGCTGCGGAGCGAAGCAACGAGCGGGCAGCATCAGGTGCACTACCCCAGACACCTCGCGCCGTTTCAGCGCGTTGGAACATCCTGAACTGCGGATAGCCTGCGAACAGCTCGTCTCCGCCCAGGCCCGAGACGGCCACCTTGACCTGTTCAGCGGTGGCTTGTGAGACCAGATAGGTGTTCAGCCCATCACCACTGGGTTGGTCCATCGCCCGGATGAAGTGATCAATTTGATCGCGTACGTGTTGGCCCGTTACGACGACTTCATGATGGTCTGTGTCATAGTGTTTGGCGACCAAGCGTGCAGCAGAGCGTTCGTCCAGACTGCGCCCATCTGCGTCGAAGCCAATCGAAAAGGTGCGCAGCCGTTCGCCGCTCAACTGGGACATCAACGCGACAACAACACTGGAGTCGATCCCGCCGGAGAGGAAGGCCCCTACTGGCACGTCAGCGATCATGCGCAGTTTGATTGACCCCTCTAGCAGCGCCCGCAGTTGGACGATCAGGTCCTCTTCACTGGCCTGATTGGGCACATGCTGCTGCACATTCCAGTATTGGGAAACGGTCAAGCGCCCCTCTTCATAGACCATGTAGTGGCCGGGAGGCAGCATCAGCACGTCTTCTAAAAGTGTATAGGGACTGGGCACAGCATAAAACGACAAAAAGTGATGCAGCCCGGCCATATTCAGGCGGGCATCGACGAGCGAACAAGAGAGCATCGCCTTGAGTTCAGAAGCAAAAATGAGCTTTTCCTGCGTGCCGCGATGGATGTGTGTGTAATAAAGTGGCTTGATACCCAGCCGATCACGAGCGGCAAAGAGGCTGCCGGTTTCTTTGTCCCATATGGCGAAGGCAAACATGCCGCGCAGATGGCTCAGGCAATCGCTGCCCCACTGCATGTAAGCATGCAAGATCACTTCTGTATCGGTGTGCGAGTGGAAGCTGTGTCCACCCTCCATCAAGACGGTGCGCAAAGGCTCGTAGTTGTAGACCTCACCGTTGTAGACGATCCAATAGCGCCCATCTTCAGAACACATCGGCTGATGTCCTGCGTCACTCAAGTCGATGATAGATAGACGGGTGTTGACTAGCGAGACGGGGATGGGGTGTTCAGCAATGTGAAAACCGTGATCGTCAGGCCCGCGATGCTGCATGGCACGCGCGGCCTTTTGAGCGGCTTCAAGGTCAGCGACATTCACGGCGCCCCAGATTCCACACATGGCTATTGTCCTTGCTGCGTCGATGTGATGCGATAGAGTTCAGTGCGTGTTCCCACGTGGATGAGTTCGGCATGTTGGGCTAGAAAATCTGCGTTGACAAAGAGCGGTGAAGTGGTCGGAGCATTTGGGTAGGTCAGGATGTATTCGATCTGGTTGGCTGAGAGCGCGGCCAAGAGGGCTCCTGGATTCTCAATGAGATCGTAACGAGAGCGGTCGCCCCAGTTGCCAGAGACGAGTTGTGGCTTGATATAGAGCGGATTGGCAGCATGTTCGGTCAAGATGCGATCCGTCGGTGCTAGGTCCGAATTCAGGGTTTGTATCGTTTCCCAGTCTGGGAAGGCCAGCCCCGCAACTACCTCATTGTGAAAACGGGCGAGGTACTGCTCGCGGCTTTCCAGGCCCGCCGCAACCCGATAAGACCCATTCCAGTATAGCACGCTGGCTCCAATGGCAAAGTTCCAACCTAGGCACAAAACGACGATCAGAACCACGATGCGCTGCCAAAGCTGTGGCTGGGTCTCACTGCTGATCTGCCAGAGGGCGACCGCTGCGACCACAGACAGCAGTGCGAGGCCAGGCAGGAAGTGGCGAGCGGCCTGCTTCACAAAGAACCACAGGATCGAGAAGACAAAGGCATAGATCAGCATGCGGCCCAGAATAGGCTTGCCACGAAACGCGCCGGTCAGCCAGCCAATCGGGATCAACAGCAGAAACAGCGGGCCAAAGATGAAACCCAAGTAGAACTCTGGGCCATGCCCTAGGGAGGCATTCCAAAGATTGGTCAAGTAGCCCAGGGGCGTCCACGCGTAGAAGACCTCGGTGCCTAGCTCGCTGCGCGGTGAGGGCGTCGCGCCGAAGAGATTGGCAAAAGGGTCGGCAAAGACCGGGTAGAAAGGATTGAGATGGGCGATGCCGTTGTAGAGATAGAAAGGCAGCAAGGTGATAAATCCAGCCAGACTGAACGCGAGGACGGAGCGTAGCAAAGCGGGCCAATCGCGGCGCAAGACGCCTCGCATAATCAGCCAGGTCCCTAGCAAAGCGATGCTGATATAGGTCTGATTTTTCGAGCCGGCGGCTAACCCGATAAAGACGCCGCTCAGAATCAGCCAAGGCAGTCCTTCATCTCCCGTATCAGGTTTTGAGACGTCAATCCAGCGGAAGAAGAAGGCCAGGGCGAGAACTTCAAAGAATGCCCAGCCCATGTCCACTTTAGCCGATTGAGCCAGATAAATCGTATCGGGCATGCTGTAGGCGATTAGGGCAGCCAGTGCTGCGACCCCTCTGTCAAAATAAAGGCGAGCCAGACTGTAGACGCTCAGGGCGAATAGGAGACTCATCCCCCAACCGCTGATCAGGCTGGCCAGGCTGAAGCTGTCATTGAGCAGCAGCCCCCAAGCTGACATGAACAGGATGTTGCCAGGAAGGGGTGAGGCCCAGATGTGGGTTGGCTGATAGTTGCGGCCCGAATCGACCCAGTAGCGAACCGTCAAGAGGTATTGATGAGTGGTGTCACCTTCCATCGGGGGGGCGAAGTCAGCGATCAGGTTCATCAACACAAACGCAATACCAACTAACAGGACCCCTCTAACGATTGGCGGGCCTTGCCAGAGGCCTCTCAGAGCGTTCCCTATATGCTCAGCATCCTGAACCAGCGCTCTGTACTTAACAGTATGTATCAACAAACCGCTGGCTAACATAATCCAAGCGGTTAAGGGGACCAACCCACCGAGCAAAGCGGCGACAAACAGGATCGTCGCGCTGGTTCCCAAGCCCAACGCAAATGTAACGGCCATCTCGGCAGCATGTGACCAGAAGTCAAGTCTGACAAGAGGGCGGATCAATCGTCCGATACCATAGATCGCCAACAGTATGGCCAAGGTCAGCACAAAATCGAGAAGGAGCGTCAGCATATCAGCCACCCCATATCGGGTCGATCAACTGACTCTGGATCGCGGGCCAGCGCAAACGAAGCTGCTGGAACATATAGAACCCGAAGATGATAACAGCCCAAGCGACGGCGGCGGCGCGGAAGATAGGGAGGGGGTGAGGCGGATGGTGGCCTATGTGTTGGTAAGCCCGCTTGATCTGCGCTGCAATCACGGCTTCAGCGAAGTGTTGGCGTGCATGCGCCGCAGAGCTTATTCGAAGGGCTTCCAACTGATCAGGCTGGGTCAGTAGATCGAGAACAGCTTGAGCAAAAGCCGCCGGATCATGCCGATCATCAACCAGGATACCCGTCTGCCCTTCGATCACGATACCTTCCGGGCCGCCACAGCGTGTTGCCACGACAGGCGTGCCGCAGGCCAGCGCTTCCAAGACGACGATCCCTAAGCCCTCTTGGAGAGAGGGCAGCACGAATAGCTCAGCCCCTTGATACAAACGGATCAGCTCATCCTTCTCGACTGGGCCGAGAAAGACAATGACATCATCTAGACCGAGGTCGCTTGCCTGACGCCCTAAGCTGTGGTTGGGTAGTTCGCCCGACATGACAAGCTTGAGATCGGGTTGCTGCTCGTGGATGAGGCGGAAGGCATCCAGAAGCATCCCAACATTCTTACGCGGATCGTTGATGCGGGCAGCAAGGAAGAGATAGCGGCCATATGGCGACTGTTGGCGAGCGACATCATCAGGCTTGAAGGCTTCGAGGTCAATCGGGTAGAGCACCGTTTCGATCCGGTCTGCCGCTTCCGGTAGCAGGGTTTGGATGCGCTCAGCAGTGTGAGGACTCAAGGCTAGGATGCGCCCGGCCCGTCGCAGGGCTAGCCTCTCTTGAGCGAGCAGGAGTGGCCAGGGGGGGCTGTTCAGGACGCCTTTTGCCCAGCCATCTTCCTGATCAGCTTTGGCACGCAGTTCGTCTTGATATAGAGTCGCGACCCACAACGTGTAGGGA
>JAADYZ010000500.1 GCA_010092775.1 Chloroflexota bacterium | reverse complement strand
GTGTGACGGGTGAGGGCCAATGGCGCGATTTGGCAGTTCGTGCGTGGGACCCTATCCGCAATATGTGGAACCGCTTTTCTCCTGCCGAGCAAACAGGTGGGGTTAATGGGCTGGGCGCGTTAATCTACGGCGCGAGCGTGATGAGCCACCTACTGCAAGATGTTAGCTTGCTAGACCTCGCGGAAGACATAACCCATTCAATTGATCGCGGCACCCTTGTGAGCAGTCGTTCCTTTGGTGTACTGGATGGCAGCGCTGGACTGCTGCTCAGCTTGTTAGGTCTCTACGATCAGCGACCTAGCCAAGCGGTCTTGGAGCGGGCAGAATGGTGTGCTGAACACCTTATGGATCATCTGGAGGCAAAAGACGGTAAAGGGGCCGGGTCAGGCCCCTCCATGACCGGGTTTGCACATGGCGCGGCTGGGATGGCCTATGCCTTGGCCCGTCTAGGGGCGACCAGTCAAAATGACCGCATGATCGAGGCGGCAAGTCAAGCCATCGCTTATGAAGACGGGCAGCACACTCCTTCGGGCGATTGGGTCAATCATCACAACTCACTGTGTGCCTGGTGTCAGGGCGCAGCAGGAGTCGCCTTGTCGCGGCTCGCTACCCTGCCCGTACTCAAGCGCCATGATGATGCCGACATTCACCACGCTATGGAAGAGATTCTAAGCAGGCCAAGCACCTGTCTTGATGTGCTCTGCTGTGGCAACATGGGTCGCGCTCTTATTCTTCACACTACGGGGCAGCGACTCGAGAATGACGTGTATCTTACCGAATCGCGTCGATTGGCTGGACAGATCATCGTACATGAGCGCATTACAGGTTATCATCTAGTTGGGCCTGGGGCGGACCATCATTTCCGCGCTGGTTTATTCCAGGGACTTGCTGGTATCGGATACGGCTTTTTGAGGCTGGCAGCCCCCAGAATTGTCCCGAATGTATTACTGTGGGAGACAGCACCGACCAATCCGTGAGGGCGAGCCGTTATGAAACGTGGCCTGTTTCGAGCATCAGCGTTAGAGCACATTCGATCTCCTGAGCAGTTGGATCGTCTCCTCGTCGTGACGAAAGCCCCGAGTTGGCTGGCCTTGCTGGCCTTATTGACCCTTGCTGCTGCTGCGGTGGTTTGGGGCCTCACTGGAACGGTGCAGATCACCTCGACTGGGCAAGGCGTATTGCTGCGCGGTGGCGATGTGCGCATCCTGACAGCGACCTCGTCGGGCCAGTTGGTCAACCTGAGTGTCGAGCCTGGCGATCTGCTCAACCCGGATGAGCCGATCGGTGTCATCAATAGTGGAGACGAAGAAGTCATTGAAGTCTTCAGCCCCTTTCCGGGGCGAGTGCTCAAGATTGACGCAGAGATCGGCAATTTCATCGCCGTAGGAAGCCCTATCCTCACCATCGAATTGAGCCGATCGCCCTTCGAAGCCGTGATCTTCATGTCTTCCATTGATAGTCAAGACCTCACTGTAGGGACGCCCGTTCAAGTCCTGCCCTCAGACACCCCAACCGAAGAATATGGCTACCTGATTGGTGAAGTGGCAGACATCGCTGAGTTCCCTTCGTCTAATCAAGCGATAGCACGCCTGCTCGGTGATGCTGCGCTCGCTTCTGAATTGACGGCGAATGGCCAAACGATCCGCATTGACGTAGCCTTGCGTGAAACTGAGGACACACCAAGTGGATACGAATGGTCAAGCGTCAGCGGCCCGCCGACCGATCTGCAGAGCGGTAGTCTGACCAGCGCTCGTTTCATCCTGAATGAAGTCCGCCCAGCCAGTTTACTATTTCTCTCACAATAATCATGACACTGAATCTCAATAGGCTGTTTCAGCGTAAGCGTGTCAACACGCCCTCGATCTTGCAGATGGAGGCTGTCGAGTGTGGGGCCGCCGCCCTGGGAATGATACTGGCTTATTATGGTCGGATTGTTCCGCTGGAGGAGCTGCGCGCACGCTGTGGCATTTCTAGGGATGGCAGTCGGGCAAGTAACATCATCAAAGCGGCCCGGCAGTACGGGATGACGGCCAAAGGCTTTCGCAAAGAGATTGACTCACTCAAGGCTGAGACGATGCCAGTGATCATCTTCTGGAAGTTCAACCACTTTGTGGTGCTGGAAGGCTTCGGGCGGCGCTGGGTCTATATTAACGATCCGGCGTCTGGGCAGCGCAAAGTCACCCACGAGGAGTTCGATAAAGCCTATACAGGTATCACCCTCACCTTTGAGCCAAACGATGACTTTGAGCGTGGGGGCCAGCGTGATCGCGTCCTTCCCAGCTTGTGGCGTCGGCTGGCGGGGTCACGCTTGGCGATAGCCTATATCATGCTAGCAGGCTTGGGCGTCGTCTTCACAGGTGTGATCATTCCATCCTTCAGCCGGGTCTTTGTGGATGAAATCCTGATTCGGGGTGAGGAGTGGATAATTCCGCTGCTGCTCGGCATGTTGATCACGGCAGCCTTACGCGGCATGTTCACCTGGTTTCAGCAGTATCACATCCTGCGCACTGAGGCCAAACTGGCTTTGAAAAGTTCATCCGAGGTGGTGCTGCACATTCTTAGCCTGCCAATGGAATTCTTCTATCAGCGCTACGCGGGTGAGATTAGTTCGCGTGTGGCACTCAACGACCTGGTCGCCCGGCGACTGTCAACTGAAATCTCCACAACAATCCTTAGTTTGCCGCTGATCGTCTTCTTTCTCGTCATCATGTTTCAGTACGATGTACTGCTGACCCTCGTGGGGATTGGCATCGCACTGGTGAATCTGGTGGTGCTGCGTCTGTTAGCTCGCCAGCGCATCGACTCCAATCAGCGCTTGCTGCAAGAGAATGGCAAGCTGTTCGGGGTGACGTTGAACGGGCTGCTGCTCATCGAGACCCTTAAAGCTGGTGGCCTCGAAGGCGATTTCTTTTCACAATGGGCTGGGCATCAAGCCAAAGCTCTAAACGCCCAACAAGACCTGGGCCGTACCGATTTGATTCTGTCGGTGGTTCCTGTCTTCCTAGGGGCGCTCAATACCGGAGTTATCCTGATTGTCGGTGGCTTACGGGTGATCGACGGGGCATTGACGATCGGTATGCTAGTGGCCTTCCAATCCTTGATGGCCAGCTTCCTCGCCCCCGTCAATCAGTTTGTGACGATCAATCGAACCGTTCAGGAAGTTGATACGAGTTTGCGTCGCTTAAATGATGTCTTGCGCTACGAACCCGATCCACATGCGCAATTAGGCGCCGAGGCTGAGCCAGTTCGGAATGAGGGTAAATTGACGGGCCACCTGGAGTTGGTCAACCTGACCTATGGCTACAGCCGGCTGGGCGACCCACTCATTGAAGATTTCAATTTGGTCTTACAGCCCGGTCAGCGTGTGGCGCTGGTGGGCTCCTCCGGCAGTGGCAAATCCACAGTGGCAAAACTGGTCGCCGGTCTATACCAACCCTGGAGCGGCGAAATCCTCTACGATGGACTACCTCGCGGAGCACACAGCCCCGCGAAGCTCGTGTCATCCATCGGCATGGTCGATCAAGACATTTTGTTGTTTCAAGGCAGCATTCGCGAGAATCTCACGCTGTGGGATCGGACGATCCCAGAGGTGGACATTGTGCAAGCAGCGAAAGACGCCGCTATCCATGATGCAATCAGCCAGCGCCAGGGTGGCTACAACGCCCTGGTCGATGAAGACGGGCGCAACTTCAGTGGGGGCCAGCGTCAACGCCTGGAACTCGCACGCGCCCTCGTCACCAATCCAACGCTGCTCATCTTGGATGAAGCGACCAGCGCATTAGACCCCATTACCGAGCAGAGCATCGACCGTAACTTGCGCCGCCGAGGCTGTTCGGTGCTGATCGTCGCGCATCGTTTGAGCACCATCCGTGACAGCGACGAGATCATTGTGATGGAGCAGGGACGCATCGTTGAACGCGGCAGTCACACCGAATTGATGCAGCAGGACGGCGCTTACACTCGCCTGCTAGCTTCTGAAGAATATGAGACAAGCCGCAGCCAGCTTGACGCAATTCTGGGGACGATAGTCGAATGAGTGTAACAGGCAAAATCTCGGTTGAGTTAGGCAGTACCGGATGGGAGCTCATGCTCCTCAGGCTACGCTATCGTGAGGGGCGCTTGCAGCCAGTAGCGGGGAATCAACCTTTGGAGTTGTCTGGCTCTGGCGATGTTTGGGTGCTCTTCTCTGGCGAGCTGGATGTCTTTTACACTGTTGCTACGGACCAACCGCGTCAGAAGCGCTACTTGTATACCGCACAGCCCGGCGATTTGTTGTTTGGGCTACCAGCCGATCATGATGTGCAGCTCGTCGCGCATGGACTAGCAGGGTCTCAAGTCCTTAAGATTCAGTCAGCTACGCTGGCGGAGTTTGCCGAGGCCGCCGAGTACAACTCCTTCGTGGCTGTCTTACTCAACAACTGGTTTGTCCAGATCGGACGGCGATTGTATCAACCGCTGCCGCCAGCAGACGCGCGACGGCTCGAAGCCGGTGAGAGCTTCACAGTAGCCGCCGGGCAAAAACTGCGGCCCCAGCAAAGCCTGATCTGGGCGCATGTCCATTCGGGCCAACTGCAATACATGACGCATCCGAAGCAGGGCTTGGCAGCAGGTGAGAGTGGGCCTATCTCCAGCCGACTGTGGATGGATGTACTAGAAGATAGTGAGATTGAAGCCCTGAGCCTGGAAGAAGCCTGTCTGTCACCGCACTTCTGGGCCAGCGTGGCGCAGTTCCATCTCAAGGTTCTTGACATCCTCAAGATGTTGTGGGAGAAAGAGGACGAGGCAGAAGCCACAACACTCCAACAAAGGCAGATCGCCGACTTCACAGCCGTTGACCGTGCGTTTGTTGGGCTAGCGACGGTTCTGGAAGGTGGGCAGCGGAGCACATCACTGCCCATCGCTAGCACTGGCGACCAACTGCTGAGCGCTTTGCAGGTGATCGGTCAGCGCGAGCACATTCAGTTTGAGTCGGCAACACCGCAGCAAGACCTCCCGCTGGAGGATCAACTCGAAGCGATCCTGCAGGCGTCACGGGTGCGATCACGCCGAGTTAAGCTGGAAGATGAATGGTGGAAACGAGACGCCGGCCCCCTGTTAGGTTTTCGCGCTGACACAGGGCAACCTGTTGCCTTGCTGCCTAGCGCCAGCGGATATGCTCTCCACAACCCCGATACAGGGGCGGAACAAGAGATTGAAGACTCCCTGGCTGCCAAGCTCGACATGACTGCGTTCACCCTCTATCGTCCCTTCTACCGCTCATCGATCCGTTTGCTTGATCTCTTAACCTTTGGCCTGGGCGACAATCTCAGCACCCTCGGCATCGTTCTGTTGGGCGGAGCGGCCAGCGGGGCGCTAGCCCTGCTCACCCCAATCCTGACGGGGGTTTTGTTCGACCGGATCATCCCCTTCTCGCAAACTCCGCAGCTTGCCTACGTTGCGATTGCCCTTCTTGCAGGTGCGATTGTGTCTGCCCTGTTCAGGCTATTGCAGAGTTATGCTGTCTTGCGTTTTGAGACAGTGGCCGAGCGATCGGTGCAGGCAGCCTTCATCGATCGGTTGCTCAACTTGCCGACACGCTTCTTCCGTGAGTATACGGCTGGCGACCTGGGACAGCGCGCCATAGGCGTATCCCAGATTCGTGCCATCCTCTCAAGAACGGTCTTGTCGGCTGTGCTAGCCTTGGTCTTCTCGATCTTCAGCTTTGGGATTCTGTTCTTCTACAGCGTATCACTCGCACTACTGACGACTGGGTTGGCAGTGCTGCTGTTCATTGTCTTGGGCATCGTCACCAGCTATCAAATCCGCTACCAACGGCAGCTATCTGAAGCAGAAGGACGCCTGTCCGGGATCGTGCTGCAATTCATCAATGGTATCGGGAAACTGCGTGTAGCCGGGGCAGAACGCCGTGCCTTTGGTATTTGGGCTCGTGAGTTCACCGAGAAGCGCCAGATCGAGTATCGCATCCGGCTGGTCAATGCGGTACTGGTTACCTTTAATGAAGCATTCCGCTTGATAGCGCTTCTGTTGGTCTTTGCTGTGCTGGCCTTCTCAGCTCAATCGACGCTGTCGGTAGGGTCCTATCTGGCCTTCAACACTGCCTTCATTCAGTTTATCGGGGCAGCCTTGGGCTTCAGCGCCATTATCACACCGTTGCTCAGTGTCTTCCCTCTGTATGAACGAGCCAAACCTATCTTGAGTACTGAACCTGAAGTCGGCGAGACAAAGGTCTTTCCGAGCCAACTCACGGGCAGCATTGAGATCGCTAACGTCACCTTCCGCTATGATGTCAATACACCACCTGTCCTCGACAACGTCAGGATGGATGTCCAACCAGGGGAGTTCTTAGCCATTGTTGGCCCGTCTGGATCGGGCAAATCGACCATCGTGCGCCTGCTCTTGGGTTTTGAGAAGCCCGAAGCTGGTTCGATCCTGTTTGGTGGGCAGGATTTGAACGAGTTAGATATTCAAGCGGTGCGGCGTCAAATTGGGACGGTGTTGCAAAATGGGCGTTTAATGTCTGGCGATGTTCTAACGAACATCATCGGCGCGTCCTCCGCCAGCATCGAAGACGCTTGGGAGATTGCCGAGATGGTCGGGCTGGCGGAGGACATCCGCCAGATGCCGATGGGCATGTACACACTGGTCAGCGAGTGGGGACGAACCCTTTCAGGGGGGCAGCGCCAGCGTCTGTTGATTGCCCGGTCTTTGGTGCACAAGCCACGCATTGTGATCTTTGACGAAGCAACCAGCGCCCTCGACAATCGGACTCAGGACGTGGTTATGGATAGCCTTGAAGCACTCGACGCCACCCGGATTGTGGTCGCTCACCGGCTCAGTACCATTCAGCGTGCAAACCGCATTTATGTCATGCAGAACGGACGGGTGGTCCAAGAAGGCAGTTTCACTGAATTGATGTCGCGGCGTGGCCTCTTCGCAGATCTCGCCAAACGGCAGTTGGCTTAAGGGCTATCCATATTTGAAGGCCCGATCAGGATGCTCTTGCGCATTGAAAAGGGTCGACTCGCCCTCTTTGGCGTAGACTTCCATTGCGAACATGCCCG
>JAADYZ010000076.1 GCA_010092775.1 Chloroflexota bacterium | reverse complement strand
GACTTGGGAGAAGGGCGTTTCATTGCTGTCGAGGCAGGTGCGGCCCAACTGCAATCTGCCCTGCAAAACGGCGATGATGCCTTTTTGATCGTCACCCATACGCCCACCGTCTACACCGTTGTCAGCGGCGACAACCTGATCCGCATTGCCTGGAAGACCGGCATCCCCTTCTGGCGCATCGCTGCCGCCAACCCGAACGTCAACACTGAGGCGCTCTCACCTGGCCAGACGCTCAGCATTCCATCCCGCAGCGATCTGCTGCCTCTCCCGGTGATCCCCAACAAGCGCTTGATCATCAGCATCAGCGAGCAGCGCTTATGGGGCTATGAGGATGGCCAACTGGTCTATGACGAAATCATCAGTACCGGCATCGATCGGTCGCCGACTCAACCGGGGGTCTTCCAGGTTCAAACCCACGAAGACCCCGCCTATGCCGGTAACTGGGACCTATGGATGCCGCACTTCCTGGGGATCTACGAGGCATGGCCGGGCTTCATGAATGGGCTGCATGGTCTGCCCACCCTCTCCAGCGGGGTGACTTTATGGGCTGATGTGCTCGGGCAGCCGGCTTCGTATGGCTGCATCATCCTGGATTTACCGACCGCCGAGTCCATGTATAGCTGGGCTGAGGCAGGCACCGTTGTAGAAATCGTCGAGTAACACGAAAGGTTAGGATCACATGAGCGTCAATAGCACTGGGCATCTGGTCTTTCTCGCTGTGGATGACATAGACAAAGCCCGCGCCTTTTATGAAGAGCTGCTCGGCTTGCGCTTCATCGGCGATGAGATGGGCACGCTGCTCTTCGATATGGACGGCACAGCGCTGCGCATTTCGCCGCTGGAGGACTTCAAGCCGCAGACCTTCACCGTACTGGGTTGGAATGTGGCCGACATCACGGCGGAGACGGCCAAACTGAAGGCGGCTGGCGTCGAGCCGATCCGCTATCCGGGTATGCCCTTCGATGATGATGGCATCGCGAACCTGGGTGGGCTGCGCATCTTGTGGTTTGCCGATCCGGCAGGGAATGTCCTGTCACTCACACAGGCTTAGACCATGCATGGCTCGCCGTTGGCAAGCAGTTTTCGATCAGCCGCCTATGGTGACGTTGTAGACACCTGGCTCATATCAGATAAGGGCCCGTCGAAGTCTGTGCATGGGGTTGAGCTGCGCCTGCCGACCGGCGAAGCGCTCAGCCTCATCGCGAAGAGCAATCTACCCGCACTGGTTCGCCAAGAAGCCAGCATCCTCGGGATGCTTCAAGCGCACAACTTGATGGTCCCACAGGTCCATTATGTCGCCTTAACACCGCCAGCCTACCTCATGATGAAACGGATCGATGGGCAGGCGATCTTTGAACCGGGCGATCTTGCAGCCTATGTGCATGCAATGGCCGCGCTGCTGGCTCGAATTCACACCACCCCACTTCACAGGGAAGCTGAAGCGATCCTGCCGCTTGGTGCGGAGGTCTACCAACAGGTATTGGATCAGCATGCCGACGTCGCTCAGCGCTGGATCGGACCGGCGGCAGAACCGCTGATGCAGCGCGCATGGCTGGCTTCCCCCTTAAATCAGCCAACCCTACTGCACGGTGACTTCTGGCCCGGAAACGTCTTATGGAGTGAGCAGGCGATCGTCGGCGTCATTGATTGGGAAGATGCCGCTATTGGCGACCCGCTGGCTGACCTGGCCAACTCTCGGCGCGAAATACTATGGTTCTTTGGCGTCGAAGCGATGCACCAATTCACCGAGGCTTACATCGACCATGCCCCCGCCCTCGATCTCACCCACTTACCCTACTGGGACTGCGCCACAACCCTCTTCAAGATCGAGCAGATCGCTAGCTGGTGCCTCAGCCCTGACCGCCAAGCGCTCTTCCGCCAACGCTCAACCTGGTTTATGGATCAAGCCGTGGCCGCGCTGGGCACCAGCAGTTAAGCAGCGCCAGCATGGAAAGGCGCTGCTGCGTTGCATTGTGATGGGGCGGGTGGCCTCAGCGGGCGAAAACCTGTTCTGGTTCACGCGCATTGTCCAATGCAGCCCCTAGACGAGACTGCATCTCCTGGAAATTGTGTGCAGCTTGGTCGTCAATAGGCTGCTTGGAAAATGCGTACAGAACGTACATGGCATGTCTGCCCGCTGTTCCAGCCATCAGACCGCCAAAGCCGACCACCGACGCAATCCCATATGGTTCGACGAATCCCTCTTGCGCCGGGATGACAGGCGATCCGAGCGCTGTAGGGATGTGGAACAGGCCACTGATTCCCGTGCGTGTCGCGGTGACCGGGTCAAGCGTCTCGTACAGCACCTCAAGATTAACCCCCATCGACTCAACCAGCATTTTCTCGAACATCGGTATCTGTGAGTGAACGATCGCCGGTTCCATCGGAATGAGCTTGTGACCCTGCGATTGATGTCGATCGCACCATGCTTCCTCTTCACCGTAGGTGCCCGTGAGCGCCATCACATGAGGCATGCCTTCCGACGTCAGCTCTTGCAGCTCAGGCGACAGCTCATCGAAGGTACAAAGACGGTAGACGCGCACGAGCGATAGTATGGGGCCATCTTCGTCTGCAAAGCTCGTATAGATGCGCTCAGTGAGGTGTTGGCTGGCAGTCTCATGGGTACCGTAGTCCGAAACCTCGGCGACGACTTGCTGAGCAAAGCTCCCAAACTCGGCTGATGTGGTCTGTCGGAAATTGAGCATGGTGGGTGTCCTTAGTGAAGTGCTTCGGTGTCGAACAATCGTTCACCCGACTATGACGTGTTGGGCAAGCGAAGCAAGTGGGGAAGCTTTCGAGAAGAAATCGGGCAGAGCGATCGTGGCCCGTCCAATTGGGAGAGGCTCGTGATATAATGCCCTACACGATCCACCATGTACCCGCAGGACAGCCTACGATGACCTTCAACGAATACAGCCAATACGATGGCCTTGGACTGGCTCAACTGGTCCGGGAGAAGCAGGTTACGCCCAGCGAACTGCTCGAAACGGCCATCGAACGCAGCGAGCGCTTCAACCCGCAGCTTAATGCAGTGGTCCTTAAGCTCTACGATCAAGCCAAAGCCGACATTGAGCGCGGCCTACCAACCGGCCCCTTTCACGGCGTCCCCTTGTTGATTAAAGACTTGGGCGCTGACTATCAAGGCACACCAACCAGCATCGGCTCACGCTATATGCAGAACATCGTCGCCAAGGAAGACAGCGAGACGGTCAAGCGGCTGCGGGCCAGCGGTGTCGCCATCTTCGGCAAGACCAATTTACCGGAGTGGGGCTTGCGGGCGGTGAGCACCGAACCCGAACTGTTCGGCGCCTGCCACAATCCCTGGAATCTGGAGCGCTCGACCGGTGGCAGCAGCGGCGGCTCAGCAGCGGCGGTGGCCGCTCGCATCGTGCCGATCGCTCAAGGCGGTGACGGGGGCGGCTCCATTCGGATGCCGTCGGCGTTTTGTGGTTTGTTTGGCCTGAAACCGACGCGGGGGCGCACCGCGCTTGGCTTAGGCAAAGTGGAATATTGGGAGGGCTTGAACGTCGACCACGCGCTGACGATCAGCGTGCGTGACAGCGCTGCCATGCTCGATGTGCTGCGCGGACCCTTTCGTGGCGCGCCTTACTTTCCGCCGCCACCCGAACGCCCTTATCTGGACGATGTCGAGACGGAGCCGGGTCAACTGCGCATCGGCTTCTCGGCTCATCCTCAGTTTGGGCAGAGCATGAGCGCCGAGAGCCAGGCCGCCCTCGAAGATGCCATTCAGCTGTTGAGAGAGTTGGGGCACGAGGTCGAGGAAGTCTCGTTTGACATCGATTGGGCCACCCTGCGGCGGGACTTCTTGCGCGTGATAGCAGCCCACGTTGCCAACGATGTTGATCGAGCGATGCAAGTCATTGGCCGCCCCCCTCGCACAGACGAGATCGAAAATGGTACCTGGGCTTTGGTCCTGGTTGGGCGCAGCATGAGCGCGCCAGACTATTTGAAAGCCGTTGAGACGGTGAAAGGCTCTGCTGTGCAGGTTGCTGCGATGATGGAACCATATGACCTGCTGCTGACACCGACTGTTCCGCATCCGCCGATGAAGCTCGGCTTGCCAGAGCTGACCGCTGCTGAAGAGGCGCAACTATCACTCGTGGTGGCGCTGCGGGCTGGTGGGGTCTTGAAGATGCTGGGCACGGTCGATGAGGTAGCCGATCGGATTTTCGATGGCTCCGGCCTGACGCCGCTCTTCAACGCGACGGGGCAGCCAGCGATGTCTGTCCCGCTCTATTGGACAGACGACAATCTGCCGATGGGGGTGCAGTTTGTCGGGCATTACGCCGATGAAACGACTCTGATCCGCCTGGCTGGGCAGCTAGAGCGTGCCCGCCCCTGGGCCGATCGCATCCCGCCGGGCTATGAGTAACGCAAGGGCCGACGCCGCAACGTCGGCCCTTATTCATCAATTGGGTCTTTCATCCCCAGTAGAGCGCTTTCACACAGTTTCGAACCTTCAGTCTGCGGTGTGGTGGGCTGCCCGGTCTCGTGAGACCTGGTGACTGGCCGCTTCCCATTCCAGGTGGATCACTGTTGCGCTGCCCCCCGCATCCTGGCGGCGCAATTCAGGATCGTACTTCACCGTGAATGAATGGTCACGGCCAAGGAAACGCCGTGCGATCCCGTAGATGTAGCCATAGATCATATGGTCTGGATAGACAGTGTCTTCGGTGTAGCGGATGTGATAGT
>JAADYZ010000499.1 GCA_010092775.1 Chloroflexota bacterium | reverse complement strand
GGCGTGGAGGCGGTGGGACAGCGCATTGTGGCCCCTGAATCAGCACGCTATACTCCTTCCGCTTGCTTTCACGAGCCACCAACATGACGCGACAGATCGCTATTTCTCTTCTCTCCATTATTGTAGTCACTGTTGCCGGTTGCATGCCGCAGCCTGCCTATACGCCCACCCCCACCAAAACGCCCGACCCATCGTTCATCGCCGTGGGCGACACCAGCGCGGGGGAGAGTGACAGCGTCTCGACGCCCATCCCGACCTTGACGGGCGCACCAACCGAAACACCATCTCTTGCCCCACCATCAGACACCCCCTCCCCGACCGAGACAGCCACTGAGACGCCCGAAGCTGGGACGGCGACGATCGCACCGCCTACGACTGACCCCAATTTACCTGAGGCACACTACTGGTTTGAGCGGCCGATCCCAACCGGCTGGACGGATTATCTGGACCGCACCTATGCCTACGGCTCCACGTCCGGCAACCAATACCGGGCGCACAACGGCGCAGACTTCTGGAATCCTGTTTCAACGCCGGTGGTAGCCGTCGGCAATGGCACCATCATCTATGCCGGGACCGACAATCAGGTGCAGTATGGGCCAACGACGGGCTTCTATGGCAATCTGATCGTCGTCGAGATGAGCAACATCTCATATCAGGGTCAGCCTGTTTACACGCTGTATGGCCATCTGGCGGACATTTTCGTGGCAGAGGGTGAAGACGTCACCACAGGGCAGATTATCGGCGGCGTCGGTGGCACCGGGATCGCGCTGGGGCCGCATTTACATTTTGAGGTTCGGGTCGGCAGCAGCAGTGATTACTTCAGCAGCACCCGCAATCCCGACTTGTGGATTCGCCCCTACTGGGGATTTGGCACACTGGCCGGGCGGGTGGTGACGACGAGTGGGGCTTATTTGCGCGAGGTGGCGTTAACCATTCGAGGGCCTGACGCGGTACGCTACACGTGGACCTATGCTGGTGACGAGAACATCCCCGATACGGAATGGGGTGAGAACTTCACATACGGTGACTTGCCAGAGGGGTGGTATACCGTCACGACGCGCTCGGCTCAACGCAGTTACAGCGCAGAGGTCTTTATCGGCTCACGCGAGACGACCTGGCTTGAGTTTGTTTTTGAGGAATAAGCAAGGCGATCGAACCTTGTCGCCTGGAATCAAGTAGCTAAAATGCAGACGGGTCAGGCAGCATCACGCCGCCTTGCCCTGCCAACCGATCGATGACCGGTTAAGGAGCAAACCAACATGGCAGACGTACAGACCGCTGCGCGGCGGCTGATGGAAAACGTGGAAAAGGTGATCGTGGGCAAGCGGAAAGAGATTGCCTTGATCGTAGTGGGCTTGCTGAGCCAGGGGCACATCCTGATTGAAGACGTGCCAGGGGTGGGCAAGACCGTGCTGGCCAAGGCGCTGGCCCGCTCGATTGGTTCCAGCTTTAGCCGGATTCAGTTCACGCCGGACATGCTGCCCAGCGATGTGACAGGCGTCTCGATCTACAATCAGCAGACGCAGGACTTCGAGTTCCGCCCTGGCCCGCTGATGGCACAAATCGTGCTGGCCGACGAGATCAATCGCGCGACTCCGAAAACACAGTCAGCGCTGCTCGAGGCAATGGAGGAAAAACAGGTTACAGTCGATGGGACGACCTACCAACTGGCACGTCCCTTCCTGGTCCTAGCGACTCAAAACCCGATTGAGTACGAAGGTACCTTCCCACTGCCCGAAGCACAGATCGACCGTTTTTTGCTGCGGGTACGCCTGGGTTACCCATCGCCTGATGATGAGGTCGCCATCTTGGATCGCCAGCAATACCGCCACCCCGTCGATGAACTCGATCAGGTGATCAGCGTGGAAGAGCTGGCCGAGATTCAAGAGGCGATCAAGAGTGTCTATATCGACAATCAAGTTAAGCGCTATATCGTCGATATTGCAACCGCGACCCGCAGCCATGAGGATGCTTATCTGGGAGCCAGTCCGCGCGGCAGTCTGGCACTCTATCGTACCTGCCAGGTGTGGGCGGCCATTAACGGTCGCGACAGCGTCCTGCCGGATGATGTCAAACAGCTTGCACCGGCGACCCTAGCCCATCGCATCATCGTCAGCCCGGCGGCACGTATCAAAGATGTCAGCGCCGAGACGGTCGTCAATGATGTGCTGCGCCGTGTTGCGGTGCCTGGTGCGGCTCTTGGCGCCAATCGGCGCTAGGCCCGACGATGCTCGATCGCAGACGCAACGCCATCTACCTAATTATCGCCATCAGCCTGTTGGCCGGTCTGGTGACTGGACGGGCATTCTTCTACAACGTGTCTTATGCCTTCATCGGCTTGTTGGTGTTTGCCTTCTTCTGGGCCTGGAGTGGGGCCAACTGGCTGCGACTGGGCCGCCAGACCAGGGCACAGCGGGCGCAGGTTGGGCGTTATTTAGAAGAGCGCTTTACCATCCGCAACACTAGTGTGCTGCCCAAGCTGTGGCTAGAAATCTATGATGAGTCTAGCTTGCCAGCGCACCGCGCCAGCCATGTCGTCAGTAATCTTAAATCGCGGTCCTCCAGCGCGTGGACCGTGCGCACCCTCTGCCTGCGGCGCGGTGAATTCATGTTAGGGCCGCTGCGGGTTGTGACTGGTGATCCCTTTGGACTGTTCGAGGTCGAACGCAAGATCAGTGCGACCTCGCGCCTGGTGGTTTATCCTCCGACCCTGGATCTAAGCGACTTCGCCCTGCCGATTGGCCTTTTGCCCGGTGGGGATGCCCTACGCCGTCAATCCCAGCAGATCACTGCCAACGCCTCGGGTGTGCGCGATTATGTACCTGGCGACAGCATGAATCGCATTCACTGGCGCAGCACGGCTCGCAAGACCCGCTTGATTGTCAAAGAGTTTGAACTTGACCCCTTAGCCGACATCTGGCTGATCATGGATGCGGAACGCAGTGTGCACTATGGGCGCTACGCACCTACGGTGGAGGATGCAGATCGGATGCCCTGGGAGCAGGGTGTGACGACGATCCCGCCCACCACCGAAGAATACGCAATTGCCGTGACGGCTTCATTGACGCGCTACTTCCTCCAAAAAGATCGCTCGGTGGGTTTTGCCACGCACAACCAAAAACGCGACCTGATTCAGGTTGATCGTGGCCCACGCCAATTGACCAAGATTCTAGAAACGCTGGCGGTGCTCGAAGCGCGTGGGACGCTGCCGCTGGAGCAGTTTCTCTCGCTCGAAGGTGACTTGCTGGCACGTGGCACCACCGTCGTGGTCATCACGCCGTCTACGCGGCAGGGTTGGGTCGAATCGGCTCATCGCTTGCGCCAGCGCGGCCTGCGGGTGATTAGCATTTTGATCGATGCGGAGAGTTTTGGCGGACGGTCAGGCGCAGAGCATGTGGCCGCACAGCTTGAGATGATCCGCGTGCCGACCTATATCATTCGCAAGGATGACGATCTGCGAGCGGCCCTCAGCGGGCGGCGGGCTTATTAAGCGCTGCGGACTTTTTCGCCCTTGAGGAAACTAATGATGTACTCAGCGGCAGGTTGGCGGACTCGGTGGGTCAGGTCGATGACAGCCTCGCGATCGTAATCGACACGATAGAAGGTCAGATCGTAGCCGTTCTGATCGGCTTCAATCAGGACCCAGCTTGCTTTTAAGTCAGCCTCCATTGGATTTCCCACACTGGCGACATTCACAATGCGTACCTGAGTGAGTGGATAATCTCCGGCCTGATGGACATGCCCAACCAGCACCAGGTCAGCATCGCAGCCTTTCACCCAGTCTTCAAGCGTTTCTTTCGGCGTGAGAGGCTCAACCCCTGGCCCATCGTCACGACCCGGTGCCGCGTGAACGGCCAGCAGACGCGTGCCGTCGGGCAGGCTAAGGCGCTGTTCAAGCGGCAGGTCAACCATCCAATCCAGCCAACCAGCCTGAGTGATTGCCCCCTGAGTCCAACCGAAGCTGCGTGCGACGCTGGTCGCCAACTCGGCCAGTGAGGGATCACGCTGAACGTCTTCAGTAGATGGCGGCGGAACCGTGTTCGTCAGTAGATAGGTCTCAGTATTGCCGCGCACAAATATCGTATTCTCAACTGCCGCCAACCGTTCAAGCACCTCGACCGGAGCTGGGCCAATGGCAGCCAGATCACCCACAACGATGGTCTGATCGACCCCACCTTGCGCCTCAATATCTGTAAGAACCGCCTCTAGCGCGATGGGGTTGCCGTGAATGTCTGAGTAGGCGGCGATGCGCATTTAGCTTGTCTCCTGATCGGGATCGTAGCGCCGGATGGCCTCAATCATGATCTCGTGTTCGGCAGCGTGCATCCGCTCCGCGAAGCTGTTCAGATCGTCGCCAGGCAGGAAAGGCACTTCACGGTGAACGATCACCGGCCCAGCATCGACCTCTGGCAGGGCCAGGTGAATCATGCAACCGCTGCGGCTGATCTCAGCGCGCTGCCAGGCCTCAAAAGCGCGCTCAATGGCATGGGTCCCAGGGAATTCACCGGGCAAGGCCGGGTGCAGGTTGATCACTTGTCGTGGGAAATGGTCGAGAAAGGCCGGGCTGAGGATGTGCATCCAGCCAGCCAGCACAATCAGATCGGGTTGATAGGTTTTGAGTCGTGTCGCCAGGTCCGCATCATATTCTTCGCGTGGGTCGCCCGCCTCTCGATAGGGCTTAAGCGGAAAGTAGAGGGTTGGGATGCCAGCCTTCTGCGCCCTGGTCAGGCCGTAGGCGGTCTGACGATTGGAGGCAACGAGCACGATCTCTGCGTCCAGGTCACCTTTGGCAATGGCATCCATGATGGCTTGCAGGTTGCTGCCACTGCCAGAGATCAGCACAATCAGACGTTTCACTGGAACACATCTGCCAAGTACAGACTGAAGAAACTCGTCTCAGCGCTGCCAATCACCTTTGATGTGATCGTGTGCTCAGGCCCAAAAATACCGCCATGTTCGAAGCAATCCGCAGATTGCGCGTTGAGATCGATCAACCTGTTTTCGCGCGTTCCATGCCGCTCATACACTTGGGATTTGTCGCGCTTGATCCGACGTGCAGTAGACGATGAGAGCACTTCAACCACCAAGTCCAGATCAATCGGTTCGCAGGGTAGGTTGCTTTCTGGTAACTGGGCGTATTCGGCCATTGTCACGCGCGCTTGAGTTACATCTGCCATTATGTCACTCTAGTATCACCTGCTGATCACCCTTGACGATCTCACCGATCAAATAGCTCTCATCAACCCGCTTACTGGCCTCCTCCAGGCTTTCGGGTGAGAGTTCCACCACCATACCCGTACCCATGTTGAAGACGCGCCACAGCTCGGCCTCATTGATGCCACCTTGCTGGCGGATCAGGTCGAAGATGGGGGGGCGCGCCCAGCTTTCGGTATCGATCTGAGCGGTGCAGCCCTTCGGCAAAATGCGCGGCAGGTTGTCGATCAAACCGCCGCCGGTGATGTGGGCCAATCCCTTGACCTCGAGCCCGGCATCGAGTAGACGGCTAACCGGCTCAAGGTAACTCGTGTGGATGGCGAGTAGGGCGTCCCCAATCGATTGATCATGGAGGTCGGCGCGTGGCTCATTCCAGTCGAGTTCCTTCAGTGCAAGACGAGCTAGCGAGTAGCCGTTGGTATGTAGACCACTGGAAGGTAGCCCGATGAGCAGGTCACCCGGCTGGATCGTCTCCCCGGTGATCACCTGCGCACGGTCCACCGCTCCGATTATCGTCCCGACCAGGTCAACCTGGCCGCTCTGGTAGACGCCTGGCATCTCGGCCGTTTCGCCGCCCAGTATCGCACAGTGGGCTGCTTGGCAGGCCGCGGCCATTCCGCCGACGATCTGGGCCATCTGTTCGGGGTTGAGCTTCGAACTAGCGACATAATCGAGGAAGAACAGCGGACGCGCGCCCTGCACCAGAATATCATTGATGCAGTGATTGACCAGGTCCTGACCGATCGTGTCCCAGCGATCCAACTTGGCAGCGACCATCGTCTTGGTGCCGACGCCATCCGTCGAGGCAACCAGTACCGGTTGGTCCATTTTAGCAAGGAGGGCCGCATCAAATAGACCGCCGAAGTGCCCCACGCCGCTTAGCACCTGGGGTGAATAAGTGCGCTGGATAGCCTTCTTCATCATGCGGACAGCTTCGTTTCCTGCCTCGATGTCAACGCCAGCCTGGGCATAACCCATGCCCGATGGGGTGAGGTCCATCGCCAGGTAGGGACGCTGGCGACCGATGTCGCTGCGGAACTGCCGCCCCTCGAATTGGATCAACTCGATGTGACTGTAGATTTTTTCTAGTGCGTCGTTGAGCGTGTCGCAGACGGCGCTCAAACCCAGCACTCGGCCACCATCCGTCACGAGTTGGCCTTGGTCATCCAAGGCTGTGCCTGCCTGAAACACCAACAGGTCAGGGTGAGTACTGGCTGCATCCAGCCCGCTGATCGGCATTCCCTTCGGATAACTGCCCGGATAGCCCGGCGAAGCCATTACGACGATGGCGCTGGCTTTGTCCTGCCATTGCACGTCGATTTGATCGAGCGTCCCCTTGGTACAGGCCAACATCACATCGAAGGGGTCGCTGGCCAGTAGCGGCAGGAGTACCTGCGCTTCTGGATCACCAAAGCGGCAGTTGAATTCCAGCGTTTTCGGGCCGGTCTGGGTCAACATCAATCCGGCATAGAGAATGCCGGTGTAGGGCCTACCGTGTTCGGCCATTCCATCGACTGCGGGCTGCAAAATTGTCTCGACAATTTGGGCGATCAACTCCGCTGAGACATCGCTGACGGGGGCATAAGCGCCCATCCCGCCGGTATTAGGTCCCTGATCACCGTCGTAGGCCCGCTTGTGGTCGCGGGCTGGCGGCAGAGGCGCAATGCTGTGGCCATCGCTGAAGGCCAGCAGCGAGAGTTCCGGACCGATCAAGCGCTCTTCGACCACGATGGTCGCCCCAGCCGCGCCAAAAGCGCTGTGCTCCAACATCTGGTCGACAGCCATCATGGCGCGCTCGGTGGTGTTGGCGATCAACACGCCTTTGCCCGCCGCTAAGCCGCTCGCCTTAACCACCACTGGCCGCCCGAAATCACGGATAAAGTGCTTGGCCTCGGCCGGATCGCTGAAGCTGCCATATTCGGCGGTTGGGATGCCGCGCTGGCGCATGAAATCCTTCGCAAAGGCTTTGGAGGCCTCGATCTGTGCGGCAGCCTGGGTCGGCCCAAAGGCGGCTAATCCGGCTTGCTGGAAGGCGTCTACGATGCCGTTCGCTAATGGTCGTTCCGGCCCGATGATGTTTAGATCAACATAGTTCCGCTGGGCAAAGTCGATCAGCGCGTCGAACTGCTGCGGCTGGATCGGCACATTCGTCGATGCCGCTCGCGGTGCGAGTCCTTCTGAATTGGGCACGGCGGGCCAGGCGGTGCCTGCATTGCCAGGGGCCACGTAGACCTGCGCGACCTGTGGCGAACGGGAGAGTGCCCAGGCGAGGGCATGCTCGCGCCCACCTCCGCCGACCACCAGAACGGTCTTATCGCCGCTCATGCGCCCCAAATACCCTCAAAGATCAGCTTGTCGCGCTCATCATTGAGCAGCCAATCTGGAATATTGATCGGATAGTCGCCGCTGAAGCAGGCGTTGCAGTAACCGGGCTGCTCACCAACCACGTCCTTGATGGCCTGGAACATCCCCGACATCGACAAGTACTGTAAGCTGTCTGCGCCGATGTGTTGGCGGATGCTCTCAATGTCCATGTTGGCTGCGATGAGTTCTTTGTAAGTCGCCATATCAACGCCCATAAAGCAGGGATGGCGGATTGGAGGCGACGCGACGCGCAGATGGACTTCAGTCGCCCCGCCGTCGCGCAGCAGTTGCACCAGCGGTCCGGCGGTGTTGCCTCGCACGATCGAGTCATCGATCATCACAACGCGCTTGCCCGCCAGGTTGGTAGTCAGCGGGGTGTATTTCAACTGGATTCCCTGTCGGCGCAGTGTGTCGTCTGGCTGGATGAAGGTGCGGCCAATATAGCGATTCTTGGTGAAGCCTTCTGTGTAAGGCAGGCCGGACTCTTGACTGTAGCCGATCGAGTGTGGTGTCGCAGAGTCAGGGACACCAACCACGATATCCGCTTCAACTCCTGTCTCGCGTGCCAGATAGCGCCCCATTTGCTGCCGAATCTGATGGATGACCTCGCCTTCCATCGCGGAGTCGGGCCGGGCAAAATAGACATACTCAAAAACGCAGAGGGCACGGCGCGTAGAAGGCTGCCCGACGAAAGAGGTCAGGCCGTTCAGGTCCAGCCGCACAATCTCGCCGGGTTCCACCTCGCGCAGATAGGTCGCACCAATTGGGTTGAGGGCACAGGATTCAGAGGCAACGACGTAGCCCTCTTCTAACTGGCCCAGGCACAAGGGGCGTAGACCCAGCGGATCGCGTACCGCATAGATCGCATCGCGCGTCAGGATTGCCAGCGAGTAGGCTCCTTCAGCGATTTCCATGAAGGCGCGGATGCGTTCCACCCAGCGATCACTGGAGCCGCCGTTAATTGGCTTGCGCGCCCACACATCCGGCGGCGCAGCCAGAATCTGGGTGATGCTCTCGCTGTCAGTGGTGGATGACAAGCCGACGCCGCGCTCCAACAAGGTGCGGCGTAGATCAACGGCGTTCGTCAGGTTGCCATTGTGAGAGACTCCCAGCGGACCATAAATCGTTTCGATCAGGTAAGGCTGTGCGTTGCGAAGGTGCGATGAACCCGTAGTGGAGTAGCGATTGTGGCCAATCGCCAGATGCCCTTGCAGCGGCTTCAGGTCATCCTCTTTGAAGACCTGCGAAACCAGCCCCATTCCTTTGTGAGAGAAGGCTTGATAGCCATCGCTGGTGGTAATGCCAGCGCTCTCCTGCCCCCGATGCTGAAGGGCGTAGAGGCCAAAGAAGGTCAGACGAGCGACATCACGGCCAGGCGCGTAAACACCGAACACGCCACATTCATCGTGCGGCTTGTCCGAGAGAAAGTCTAAGGTTTGTTGCGTCATCAAGCGGAGTTATCCTCGCTAGGATTGTGTGCGTTTAGCTGCCCAGTTCAGTGCGACCCAGGGTCCAGGCGTCGACAGTGTTCAGACGGCAGCGCCAATAGGGAAAGCGCTGATTGGTCAAGCGCAGGGTCATTGGGGCTACCAGGGCGACATCCTTTAAGTGCAAGTACTCGGCTATGTTGTCTTCGACATCATGCATAGACTGAACCAGGTCGGCCCGCTGACCTTCGTCCATGTTCATCAAGTAGGCAAAATCGTTCACGAATTCGCTTTGGCTGCAGAGGGTCCCGGTGATCAACATGCCTTTGACGAGCAACGTCACATCCCTTGGATTGTTGTGATCGGCACTGCGTTTGAGGGCCATGAGCAGCCCATCTGGCGTGTGCCAATTGTAGCTCTGTTGGGGGGGGTAGTCTTCGTAGTGTTCAGTCATGAGAGTTCTCCAAAGAGCGCGATAGGTTCAAGATCATTGTGACTGGTAGTAAGCGCTCAGATTGCGCTCGATACGCTGTTGGGCTGGTTGTTCAGCCGGTTCAAAACGGTCACCCGTCAGTTTTTCATAGGCCATAATGTAACGACCCGCCACCATGCCCGCCAACTCATCGGGTAGGTCCGGCGGCGGACCGTCACCGGTGTAGCCTTGTACCGCAAACCAGATGCGCATGAATTCCTTGTCGAAGTGCTGTGCTTCCCCCTCCCCTTCGTAGGAGACGATTGACCAATATCGGCTGGAGTCAGGCGTGTGCAGTTCATCGATCAGCGCCAATTGGCCGTCAATTAAGCCGAACTCGTACTTGGTATCGACAAGGATCAGACCGCCAGCATGGGCGAGTTCTTGGCCGCGCTGGAACAGCGCCAGCGCCGCTTGCTCGATCTGTGCCCACAACGCCGCATCGACGATGCCTTGGTCCAAGACTTCCTGCGGGGTCAGCCGCTGATCATGTCCACCGTTGGCGGCCTTAGTGGTCGGTGTGATGATCGGCTGCGGCAGCGGATCATTCTTCTTCAAGCCATCCGGTAGAGCTATCCCATAGGGCTGACGCTCGCCCTGACTGTACAGCGTCCATAAAGCGGTGCTGGTGACGCCAGTGATATAGCCACGCACGACTACCTCGACCGGAATGGTCTCAGCCTCATGAGCGATAGTGACGTTTGGGTCGGGGACAGCGACCAGGTGATGGGCGACGATGTCGGCTGTCCGCTCAAACCACCAGGCCGAAAGCTGATTAAGTACCTGACCACGAAAAGGAATATGCCCCAAAATGCGGTCGAAGGCGGAAATGCGATCGGTCGTGACGAGAATGCGCTGCCCCTCATGATGATAGATGTCGCGCACTTTGCCCGACGACTTGGGGCCAAAGCCCGCTAGATCGACGCTGCGAATGGCTTGAGGGATCGCCGCCAATAGGTCTTCATGGCTGATCATGGTTCTGTCTTTCGTTGGTGGGTCAAGCTGACTTGATGCCGTTTTCAAACAGGCGCAAGCCCGAAAGACCGGTTTCTTTGCGATAGTGGCGTGGATGCTGCCAGGAGAAAATGTGATCTTCTGGGTGTGGCATCAGGCCCAACACATTACCCGCCGGATTGGTCAACGCAGCGATGCCGTCCACGGAGCCGTTGGGGTTGCCTGGATAGTCAACAGGCTGGCCAGATGAATCGACGTAGGTCAGGGCCGGAAGTTGAGCATCCCACAGCGCCTGCCCGGTGGCCTCGTCTGCAACGGCCACTCGACCCTCGCCATGTGCCACCGGGCACAGGATGAGATCACTCACCTTGCGGGTAAACAATGATGGGCTATTCCTGTTTGAGCGTAGGTAGACCCAGCGGCATTCAAAACGCCCTGAGTCGTTGTGGGTCAGCGTGACGCTGCGCTTCCCATTGCGTAAGAAATCAGCGCCTGGCAATAGGCCAGCCTTGATCAAGACCTGGAATCCATTGCAGATTCCTAGCAGCGGGCGGCCATCATCCGCGAAACGAGCCAGACTGCCGTCCAAACCTTGCTGCATCGTGACCGACCAAATCACCCCAGCGCCCAGATCATCCCCATGAGAGAATCCCCCTGGCAGCAGCACCATATGGTAATCCATCAGGTTCTTCTGGCCGCTGAGCAGGTCGGTGACCAGAACATATTCCGGGTCACCACCCGCTACATCACAGGCCAAGAAGGCTTCACGATCTCGATTGGTGCCACGAGCATGCAGGATGGCAACTCGTTTTTGATCGGGGCGGCTGAGTTTGACGCGCGGTAGTTTGAGCGTGCCCATTTTGGGTGGGTCGCTGCGTTGTAACCTGGTGAGATCGCCGCGCCAGGCCGCTTCCAACGCACTGACTGACACATCAATCAGGGCTTCCAATGCGGGTGGTGGTGCCTTCACCGTGAAGGTCTGATCATAGGCGACATAGCCGATATGTGTGATCGGTGCCGAACTCATCGCCGTTTGGAAGTAGGGCGCGTGTTCTTCACTGACCTCAACCACAAAGCGGCCTGTTGACTCTGAAAAGAGCATAGACGCCCAGTTGCCCTGGAAGAGATCGCCATACGCTGCATCGAGCGTGCTGAGATCAATCGTCATGCCGATGTTCCCGGCAATGCTCATCTCTGCCAGCGTGACGAGCAGGCCCCCTTCGGAGACGTCGTGGCAAGCTTCGATCAAGTCCCTCTGAATCGCAGCGTGTAGCGCTTGCATGGTTTGGATCGCTTTGGGGTTAGGCTGCGGAACCTGCCCTCCCTGCAATCCATGCACCTGAAGATAGTGGCACGCGCCGAGTTCGACTCGAGAGTCACCCACCAGGTAGAGCAAACTGCCACTGCGCTTGAGGTCCAATGTGACGGTCTTTTCAACATCCGGCACCAGCCCGACCGCTGAGATCAGCAAGGTGCCTGGGATGGCATGGCGCTCACCCTCGGCATCGGCATATTCGTTGTTGAGGCTGTCCTTACCGGAGATAAAGGGCACCTGATAGGCCAGGGCCGCATCATAGCAGCCCTGTGCTGCCCGCACCAAGGAACCCAGACGATCCGGCAGTTTGGGGTTGCCCCAGCAGAAATTATCGAGAATAGCTATTTTGCTGGGGTCAGCGCCGACGGCAACGACGTTACGCAATGCTTCATCAATGGCGGCCCAGGCCATCGCATAAG
>JAADYZ010000498.1 GCA_010092775.1 Chloroflexota bacterium | reverse complement strand
CGCTGTCGAAGGACAGAAGAAAGAGGCTTTCTATGCATACAAATCTGGCCGCTGTCGATCGCGTTGTACAACGGGTGCTGTTCATCAAACCACAAGCCCTGAGCCCCATTGATGACGCCACTCCAGTGGATGGTGAACAAAAGGCTGAAAACGCTTTCGGTTGGTCTTTGGTTTTCACTGGCCTGCGCTGCACACTTCAGTATGCTGTGCTGCCCTTTGTTCTGCCTGTGCTGGGTGTAGCGGGTGCCTTTTCGACTCACATCAGTCTGGCGGTCAATCTCATCGCGATGATCGCTCTGGTTGCCAGCTTGCGCCACCTCTGGCAGATCGACTATAAACATAAATGGCGCTATCTAGCCCTGGCGGTGCCAGCCTTTGGCTTCCTGGTTGGCTTCCTGGTGCTCGATCTGAGCGCGCTGCTGGCTTGACCGAACTCATAGAGAAACGAGCCGATTCACTGAGAGAAAGCGGCTCGTTGAGTTGTTTGGTCGCTATTCGCCGTCAAGAAACCGAGATGGCGAAGACATCCTCTTCCAACAAGCGCCTGAGGTCAAGCTCAACCTGCTCTCGGATTTCACGAAACTTATTGAGCTTTTCTTCCTCGGTCCCTTCAAAAGCCGCCGGGTCTTCAAATGGCAGAAAAATGCGCGTCTCGACCGCCACTGCACCAGTCGGGCAGTTCTCCTCGGCATGGCTGCACACGGTCACCATGTAGTCGAAAGTGCGATCGTCGTATTCCCTAAGACTTTTGGACCATTGATCACTCAGGTCATAGCCGACTTCTTCCATCACTTCGATTGTGTAAGGGTTGACAACGCTTGGCTCTAGACCTGCGCTGTAGACATCAAGTTGATCACCAGCCCACTTCTTGAGGAATGCCTCGGCCATTTGGCTGCGAGCGGAATTCCCCGTGCACAAGAATAGAACGCTCTTTTTCTCCACTGGTTTTCTCCCTCGATCAAAAGAGTGTGATACAACACTTCAACATTACAGCACACCAGCTTACGTGATGCTTTCACCTGCTAGCCATGAGCGAAAGTGCGCCTCAATATCGTCCCTGATCTGGATGAAGCCAGCCAACTTCTCTTCTTCGCTGCCTTCGAACGCCGCCGGATCAGGAAAACTCCAGTGGATGCGTCGAGCAGGCCCAGGAAATACAGGGCAGGTCTCGGCGGCGTTATCACAGACGGTGATAACGAAGTCAAACTCGCGCTCCAAGTATTCGCTGAGATGCTTCGATCGCTGACCACTGATGTCGAGGCCGTGCTGTTCCATCGCTTGTATAGCCAAAGGGTGAACATGTGACGGCGCACTACCGGCACTATAAACATCGTAGCGCTCGCCCGCGAGCGAACGCAGAAGGCCCTCAGCCATCTGACTGCGGGCTGAGTTACCCGTGCACAAAATCAAGACTTGCTGTTTCATGGTTGTCCTTACACTAAGTGCCCACTTCACTATAGCATAAGAAGACCAGAACCTCTATCGCTAGCTGCTAGATGGCAGCCTTCCCTTTGGTCGCTAAAATCTATGCACGAATGCTGACACCATCAAGGAGTGACTATGACTTCACCAACTGACCCACCAGGGCCGGGTGTTGTCATCTGGCAAGGCTACCATCACGCCTGGGACTACAATCATCGGCTTAACCGTTTTGGGAGCTATGTCACCCAGGGAGATGGCAACGGTCGAGGCCCACGGGTTGTCCACACTGCCGCATCTGGAACGGGGCCAGACATCGCTCACTTCAAGGAGTTTGCGACTTACGTCGAAGCGAAAGGGGTTGCCTTTCAAGTCGGCGTCGCGGAGACCCTCATAGAATGCCCGCGCACCGAGTCAACACCCTTTCGCATCAAGCTGGATAAGCTGGAACTTGATCCAGCCTTACAGGGAAAGCAGGTCTATGCTGTCTTATTGAACGGCTTTGACATCTATGCAGATGATCACGCAGACAAGCTTATTGCCTTTGATCTGGAGGTCAGCGACCCGGTTGCCATCAAAGATGGCAGACAGATCCGGTTTAGTATCCTGGGCAGCATGTGTGTGGACTGTCGCAGCCCCGAATGTCAACTTTGGCCCCTACGTCTGGAAGCAGAACGGATCGATCAGAAGGAAATTATGCAGGAAGAAGAACCCGATCCAGAATTGATTCCACAAGGCTTGCCTCATAAAGCCAGCATTGATCGCCGCAAAGTGGAACGCGCTTTCAATTGGGTCAAACAGCAGTTGGTCCGCGTAACGGGTCTGGAAGAAGTCAAGCGCTCGGTGATTGGCAAAGACGAAGATACACTCCGCCGCCGCTTGTTCCGCATCTTTAAGACGCGTTTCTTTCTGAAACTGCTCAAATGGCGCATCACCACACCGTATGTTCTGCGAGTGCATTATGTTATTGTGGCAGGCACAAACGACAGCTTAGCCGTGAGCGAGTCAGATTTCTTTGAGAACAGCTACGACTGGGATATGGAAAGCGAAATCCATCTCTCTGAGATTGGCACACAAGACGTCAGCGTTCCGGCTCGAAAGAACTGGTCAGCAGCGACGTTGGGCTTTAAACATCTTTCGTTGCAGGTCACGTTGGATGAAGAACATGGCAGCAGCGATCCTATCCAATGGGGCAAGGGGATGCATTTCCTCGAATGGAGCAGCGCGATCCGTTCGATCCGCTTCGAGGATCAGCAGGTCAAGGCCAACCTGGATTTATTCTACAAATGTTGGAGCGCCGCCATGAATGAGATGATCACCTTGGTCACTTGGGGAGCATTCCGGGCTGCTGGTCGGGCTACCTTGGGCGCCCGGCTGACTCTGCTGCAATTCCGAGACGGCACGGTTGCTCATCAACAGCAGATACCGGGCCGACTGTATTGGCCAGGTGGCGGACGCAGCGCAAAACGCGACCCTCGGGGGCGCTCGACCCGTAAGGTGCCGATCTATTCCGCTGCAAGCCCGGACGGCGACGATGCAGTTTAGAAACTTTGTCCTGCGCCTGGCAGTTGACTACCTGGTACTCAGTACACTCTTGCTTCTGCCCGGCATTCAAATCGGCGATGAGCTTTTCGCCGTTTGGGTTAGCACCTTGGTTTTCGTGCTGCTCACCCTGATCTTGCGTCCGCTTCTCTTGGCGCTCACCTTGCCCCTGACCATCCTATCGGCGGGGCTATTTATCTTTGTCATTGATGGCGTTCTACTGCTGATCACTGCGTCAGTCACCAGCCTACAGATCAACGGGCTGCTGTGGGCTATCGTTGGTGGCTTAGTGATCGGTATCGCCAACATCTGGATTCAATCGGCGTTTCGTGCAATTGGCTGGCTCGACAGCGAAGACAGCAATGGTATCGGGATGCCAGAGCGCCCTGGCATCATGCTGCGCCTGCTGCTGATACTGGCCTTAGTGATTGGTATTGTCTTTAGCCTCGCCATGTCGATCCAGGTGTTTTTGTCGCTAGCAACCATCTTGAACACAGGTCGCCTGATCATGGGTCTGTCTTTCCTGGTTCTGTTCATGCTGTCCGGCGGCATTGCCTGGCTCATCGCCGAAAGCCTGGCCATGGAGCGACGCGTGATCTTCAGCGGGCTCATCGGCCTGCTGACTGTAGGCTCGACCTTGGGGGCATTGTGGGCTTTCATCCTCCAGCCCGGTGAGCAGCAAATCACGTTGCCAGAGCCACGCTCAAACACGGCCTATTGGGACCTGCCAACCGGCTCACGTATTGCCTATTGGCGAATCAAGGGCGAAGGAACGGTTCGAGATCGCCCAATCATTGTGCTGCACGGCGGGCCGGGCATGAAAACCCTTGATCATGATCTTGAGTTCTATGGGCAGTTCGCCCAACTTGGCTACGACGTTTATCTCTACGATCAGATTGGCTCTGGCCTGTCGGATCATCTTGACCGCATCCGAGACTACAGCATCGAGCGCAACATTGAAGACCTCGATGCTATCCGGGCCCAAATTGACACCGAAGAGATTATTTTGATCGCCCACGCCGAGGGCGCCGAACTTGCGACACGCTATCTGAGCCGCTTCCCAGAGCGTGTGGGGCGCTTCGTTCTGCATTCGCCCAGCCCACTGCTAAGCGACGAGACCTTTTTCGATGACTACACGCGGACAGCGGCACCGCTCGGCCCACTCGATCTGGAGTTGGGCGCGGCGCGTCCGTTAGCGGCTGCCCTCATCGCGGAGTATGGTCCGGATGCCGCCGAAAACCTGGCACCAGAGGATGAGATGGCAACCTGGATGCAGCGCACCTTCAACCCAGGTGTATGGGTGTGCGCTGGGCAACCCACACCATCTATCGATACCCTTGGCTTTAATTACTATGTCTTCGTTCGCGTTGATGCTACCTCTCGCCAGGCCCCTGATCCTCGTCCACCACTAAACAACAACCTGACGCCCGTGTTGATTCTGGCAAGTGAGTGCGACTATCAATCCTGGGAGACTGTCCTGCAATATCAGGAGACCTTTATCAACGACCTGACATTTTACATTGAGGATGCTGGCCACCGGATCGACTTAAGCCAGCCGGAATTGATGCATGATATCATCAGGGCCTTCCTGACCGATGCGGCTTATCCGATCAATCCATACCGCGGCCAAGAAGACCCTCGCCCGATCATTCCCCGACAGTGAGCTAAGCGCTTGGCTTGCTGGCCGTGATACGCGCGCTGAAGGCGCGAGGGGTTTCGTCGCCGTCGCGCACGTCCACCGATTCGGACTTCTCGCGGACGGTCACGTCAACAAACCCGGCCTCTTCCATCAAACCGATGTACTTATGCATATCGATCGCGCCGGAGACACAGCCAGCCCACAGGTCGAGCTTGGCCTTCATCTCCTCATCGAAATCACCATCTGTTACGATGTCGCTGATCGATAGCTGACCACCGGGCCGAAGCACGCGATGGGCCTCTTTGAAGGCCGCTAGCTTATCGGGCACCAGGTTGATCACACAGTTTGACATCACCACATCGACGTCAGCGTCGGCGACTGGCAAGGCCTCGATGCGCCCCTCGCGGAACTCGACGTTGGTGACGCCCATTTGAGCCTTGTTGGCATCGGCCTTGGCGAGCATCGATGGCGTCATATCGACCCCAATCACATAACCAGTTGGTCCCACTTGGCGGGCCGCCAGGAAGCAATCGATGCCTGCACCACTGCCCAAATCCAGCACGCGCTGGCCCGCTTCCAGCCCAGCAATGGTGACTGGATCGCCGCAGCCGAGTGACATCCCGGTTACATCAAAAGGCAGGTCTTCGATCAGATCAGGATTGTATAGTTCGGCACCGCAGCCCGGATCATCGACCGAAGTCGAGCAGCAAGCGGCTGAGGTCGTGCCGTCAAAAGTATCCGCCAAACGGGCATAGTGTGCCTGTACTTCGTCGATAATCGTGTCTTCAGTCGGTTGTGTGGACATGTGTCCCTCCTCATCACATTGATATTCGTCGATATATTTAGCGAAAAAAAACATCGCAGCTGCTAGGACTCATCGATTGACTCAATACCCGCCACATTGTCTGCATACTCAGGCGCAAACACATTCACTAAGGCCCCACAGCAAACCGTAAACTGCCGTTGGTTCAAAGTGTAATAGCGCTGACGCCCTTCCTGACGCACCTCGACTAGATTGGCCTCTTCTAGCTTCTTGAGATGGTGGCTGACGGTTGGCTGATTGACGCGCCCTCCCAGAGCATCAACCACGTCGTTGACGCTCATCCAGACGCAGCAAAGATGCTTCATAATCTCTTGCCGCGTTTCATCTGCCAGGGCTTTTGCGAAAGTCACTGAGTCTATG
>JAADYZ010000497.1 GCA_010092775.1 Chloroflexota bacterium | reverse complement strand
TCATCCGCGATGGTGGACCACTGATCTTCATAACGGTCCACTCGATAGGCGGTCTCGCCGCTAACGTTGTCCGTCCAACGAATCTGCACGTCAACATCGTTCACGATCTCAGTCGTTGGTGCGGCCAAGCTGTCCTGTGGCGGAGTAGGGCAATCGGCTTCGATCGGGCCTGGTCCTTCAGTGAAGGCAGAGAGGCCGTTGCTGTTGCTCGCGGCGACTTGATACTCGTAGTCGGTTGCGCAGGTCACGCTGCTGTCTATGTAGCCGACTGAACCGCTCGGCAATCTGGTCAACTCTTGCCAGTCACCATTGACCACCCGCCTTTGAATCACGTAGCCCACAGTGGCCCAGTCTGTCCCACTGTAGGACCAACTCAGTTCGATGGAACTGGCGCCAGCGCTCAGCGTGACGCTTGTCGGTGAACTTTCAGGCTGGCCAAACTCCACCGCGCCGATGTCACACAAGCCATTTGCGAAGGGTCGTTTACCACCGCGCTGATCCGTCGATGCTAGCGAGCCGCAATCACTGATCGCATCTAAGGCCGGGCTCCCGCTAAGCAGTTGCTGACTTGGCGTTTCGCCCACATCACGCTTCAAATCAGTCACCACAATCTGATCCAAAGACATGGCTGTGAGGGTGTCACTCACGTCTGCCGAACAGCTTCCACTGCGCAGTAGATTGGCACCCAAGCTGTTGAGCGTGGCAGAACCGCTGCAATTGTCTTCTGGGTTGCCATTGCCCAAGACGATAGACGCTTGGAGGCTTGTGGTCCCTGCGAAGTGGTAGATGGCGTCCCCGTCAGACCCGGCGCTGTTGCTAATGATCGTGCTGGATTCAATGCGATGTGAACCAGATGCGGAGATGTAAAGGGCACCCCCATTCACATCAGCTTGATTGCCCGACAGCGTGCTGTTTAGCAGGGTCAGGCTCCCGCTGCCCGCGATGCCAATCGCACCGCCGTCACTGGTGAGGCTGCGATTGCTGCTCAGTGTGCTGTTGCGCACGTTCAACTGGGTGGCGCCATTAACCTGAATCGCTCCACCCCAGGAATGAGCCTGGTTGTTCGTGATCCACAGACTCTCAAGAGTCAGGCTGCCGCCTGCGTGGCGAATGGCGGCCCCACCCTCATCGGTCCGGCCGCCGCGCAGGGTCAGGCCCTCAATGGATACATTCGAAGCACCCGATTGTAGATCAAACAGGCGATCAGATAGAGCGCTGCCGTCGATGATGGTGTCGCTGGCACCATCTCCGATCAACATCATGCTGCGGCGAATATCGAGATCGCCAGCCTGCGCGTCATTGTCGGCGGGGTCGCTGCGACTCAGGAAATAGGTTCCGCTGGGTATGTTGATTGTCGCGCCGCCGTTTATCAAGTCATTGGCTTGAAGGATGGCTTCACGCAGTGAGCAATCAGCAGGTTGACAGGAATCGGGGTTGGGATCGTCAAAACGAGTGACCGTATAGGTCGGGGCGGCTGCGGCGAAAGACTGTGTCTGGAGTAGTATGATGAGAGCGGCGAAGAAGGACACGGTCCAACGCGAGAGCATTGGCGATCCAGTCAAGGAAGTACTCCAGGTTTAGATTTGGTTTGTGTCAAATGGTAATGAGCCGAGCCAGAAGCCACCAGTGTCAAAAGTCATCACTTCATAGTGATGGCTGTAAGCCCGCTCTTTCACCTGTTAATCAACCCCCCTCATCGTTGGGGCCACCAAAGCGGTTTCAATTGCGCTATGATTAGGAGTAGGGTGTAAGGCGCAAGTGGAGGCACAGCATGAGCAGTATGGAAGAAACAATTCGGGCGATACGCGGTCACCTCACCTGGATGCTCTCCAACGATGAGCAGCACAACGATCTCACCGAGCACTATCGTTGGCTGCTCGGCGTGATCGTCAAAGACATTGACGAAGCGCTGCAGAAAGAGGAAAAGCATTACCGCGCCAAGTATCTGCTGCGTCAGCGCATTCAACGCATGGTCGCTCGTTTGAATGACAAACTTGGCCTTGAACCCCGTGAAGTGCACGGCATGTACTTGGCGATGGGTGGCAAACCTCAGAGCGAGATGTCCGTTGAAGAGCTCCAATACAAGGTCAACTGGCTCTATGGAACCTGGCCACAGATCTTCACGCGTGATACCCGCACCTGGCATGTACCCAAAGCAGCGGAGTCCGCTGCCTCCGGTGACGCACCGATGCTGAGTAAGCAAACCAAACTTCCCCCGGTCGAGTGGGAAGAAGACAACGAAACGGAATGAACAGAATCGCATAGATTGGTTGAAGCCGAAGGTGATTGAATAAGATGAACAAATCCAGATTTCTGAGCATATTGCGTCCGCTTTTTCTGATGATTGTTGGTATTCTGCTGCTCCTGTCGCCGCAACCAGCGGCTGCTCAGAGCGAAACAGGACGCCCACAGGTTGTGGTCCTTGAGGCAAATGGGGCCATTTTTGGACCTTTTGCCAGTTATATTGAGCGCGGCATTTCCGAAGCCGAACGGATTGAGGCCGAAGCCTTGATTATCCAACTGGATACACCGGGCGGTGAACTGCAAACCACCGATGCCATTGTCGGCGCGATGCAGACCTCACGGGTGCCGATCGTGGTATTCGTAGGGCCGCGTGGTGCGCAGGCCGGTTCAGCGGGCTTGTTGGTCACCTTGGCAGGGCATGTCTCGGTGATGGCTCCACAGACCAATATTGGCGCGTCCAGCGTGATAAGTGGCAGTGGTGCGGAACTCGATAGCACTCTCGCCGACAAGATCAACGAATCGAACGCGGCGCTGGGGCGCAGCCTGGCGGAAGGTCGCCCGGATGAGGCAATTGACCAGATCAACGCTGCCTTTCTAGAAGCCGCTGCCTACAGCTCACAGGAAGCCTTCGAAAGCGGCCTGGTCGACTATATGGCGGAAGACATCAACGACGTGCTTGAGGTTGTCGACGGACACACAGTCAGACTCCTGGGCGATGAGGTGACGCTCAATACGCGAGACGCAGGCATTGTGCCCGTCGAGCAGACCTTCTTCGAGGTCTTCATGATCTTTATAGCGAACCCAACCCTGGCAAGTATCTTCTTGTCGCTGGGTTTCTTTGGCCTGGTAGCGGAAGTTCGCACCCCAGGGGTCGGTATTCCAGGCATTTTGGGCCTGGTCTTCTTCAGCCTTGGCCTCTTCGGGATCGGCTTGCTGCCCGTCAATTGGCTGGGCATGGTCTTTGTCGTCTTGGCGATTGGCTTGTTTCTGGCCGAGTTGTTTACGCCGACGCTGGGTGCGCTGGCTATCGGTGGCGCGATCAGCCTAGCTGCGGGCCTGTGGATTCTCTTCGCCAACCCAGAAGTTCAAGCCTTCGGACCAATCAGCCCCTGGGCGATCGTGGGGCAATCCGTCTTGATTGCCGCGATATTCCTGGTCTATGCCGTCATGATCGTGCAGACGATGCGCGAACAACCACGCACCGGCTCGGAGGGATTGTTGGGCCAGACCGCCCGCGTGACGCTGGACCTCGAACCTGAGGGGTCGGTCCTGTTGATGGGTGAGCGCTGGAAGGCCATCGCTGCTGATGGTCACACCATTCCAGCGGGGGCTGACGTCGAGATTGTCGAAGTGAAGGGTTTGACAGTCATTGTGCAGGAGCCAGAAAAGGCGCTGGCACAATCGCCCACACCGACCCTTTCACCCAAGTAGGCTGTATGCTTTGGGCGGCTCGTGATGTGGGCCGCCCTGAAACACTGCGCTGGCAAGCACGATTCGAGCGGATAAGATACAATAGCCTTCGTTCGATTTGACACCTTTGCTGCGATCACCTATTATCAGATTTGCTTTTGGTTTGATTGACTAGCGTATTACAATCACTGCCAACGAGGAGATAGACGCATGCAATCAGGCGTTAGTTATCGGCTGATTGTCCGCCGTGGACCCCAACCCAATCAGACGTATGATCTTACCCGGGATACGATTACGATCGGTCGCGACATCACCAACGATATTGTGATCAACGACCCTGAATGCTCCCGGCATCATTCACGCTTGATTCGCACGCCGAACGGTTACACCATCGAAGATCTCCGCAGCACCAACGGCACATTTGTCAATCGCCAGCGGATCAGTGGTGCCTATCAGCTCACCAACGGCGATCTCATTGGTCTCGGCGAGACAGTCACGCTGATGTATGAAGTAGTCGGCGCGGACCCCTATGGTTCTTCGGGCACGCAGATGAACCAGAGCGCACGCGGTGGCGGGTACCAGCAGCCGCCCTCGCTTTCTCCGCCGCCGCTGGGCCAGCCACCGCAGCCATATTCACCATCGGCTGCCCCACCTCCTGGTTATTCTGGCCAACCACCTTCGTCTCCGCCGCCGATCTCGCGCCCGAATCAGGGCTATGGCCAACCGCCGCAAGATGGGGTGGGGCCAGATCGGAACCGCTGGATTCTGGTCGGTTGCTTCGGTGTGACGGTCGTGGTTTGCTGTGCGCTGCTGGGTGGGGCGATTGCGGTTGAGGTGTTGGACCTCTATTGTGAACTGCCAATCCTCAGCCAGTTCTTTGAGTGCACGCCCACTACCACAGGCTCCTTGAGCCTGGGTGTCGATCACCTGCCCTTCTTGCACTAGACATCGGCTCCAACAAACAGAGAATCAAAAACAGCGACCTCATCATGAGGTCGCTGCTGATTCTCTCAATCCGACTGTCTTAGCCGCCGAGGGCAGGGCCAATCAATACAAGCACACCCAATAGGCAAGAGCAGGCGCAGCACAGGAAGATTACTGCGCCGCCACCAATCAAAATGCCGCGTTGAGCACCCGGATTCTTGATGCCCAGGTTGGCCATGAAGGCAATGCCTTCATCTTTTGACTTCGGTTCGGACTCGACCGAGGGGCGAACGCTACCTTCAGGTGGGGTGCGTACCGCTTTGCTGGCCGTCGAAGATGGCATGGCGGTGGTGCTGCCGGTCCTCACTTCCCCTTCAGCGCTTTCCGCCGCGGCTGCGGCTGCTTTCGCCTGGATCTCCGAAGTGCTGACCGCTTCAGTTGAGAAATCGTCATCTTCTACTGGTGGCGGCGCTGCAGGCGGCGGCGCCGCGGGGGTGGAGGCAGGCGGCTGGCTGGGGCTGTCCGCCGTCACCCAGTCATCGGAGCTGAAGGAAGGGCCAGAGGAGGATGCAGCCGCCTCTTTCTTGGCAACATCTTCGGCGGTTTCCCAATCGTCGCTGCTGGATGCAACGAGGGTCTGCGCAGTGGAAGGCTCAGGTGCGTCCTTTTCAGGCTGAGGTGCAGCCTCTTCAGCGCTGGACTCCGGGCTTTCTTCTGGCTGCGATTCGTTTTCCTGATCTTGCTCTTCGGCCATGATGCTCTCTCCGCTTAGCTGGGGATGGTGCCTCGCCAGATGGCGAGTACCGTCGCTTCTAGGTGACTCAAGTTTAAGAAACTTCTGCCTGTGTGACAAATTCTGCCCGGTCGCCGGGTTGGGTGTCGTCACGCGGGTTCATCAATAGCGCTGGGATCAACGTGACGGCACAGACCACCACCGCAATGAGCATCATCTCATTAATCACTTGCGCAGCCACATCTAGCGACACTTGCAGCAAGCTCGCCGTATCGTCCAACGTCAGGCCGCTGCCAAGCTGCTCTGTCAACACGTTTGAGCGGCGCAGCCCATAGCTGGTCATGATGGAGGTGCCAAGGGCCATGCCGATCAGCCGCATCACCAGCACGAGCGCGGAGGCTACGCCGCGATCGGCTTCACTGACCTGGTTGATGACTGCCGTCGCGATGGGGGCGATCGTCAAGCCCAGGCCAATCCCGGCAATGGCCATATGCAAGCTCATCACCCATAGCGCCATTTCTGGTTCCCAGGTGCGGGCCAGGAAGAACCCGACCCCAGCCAGCAACATGCCCGCCGCCGTTGGGATGCGATACCCGATCCGCTCGGCAATCCAACCGCCAGGCGCACTCGCCAAGGCCATTGGTACGGTAAAGGTGCCAAGCAAGATACCACTCAGCAGCGCGGCGAAGTCCTCGACTTGCAGCGAGGCTTGTAATGCCTGGGCATCTGGGTTCACGAAGTAGATGGCAGTGACGAAAATGGGGACGCTCACCAACCCAACCATCAAGCAGAAGCCAACAAATAGATTGGCCACCGCCGCTGTGGTCACGTTGCGCCGCTGGAAGTAAGCAAAGTTGAAGAGGGGAATCTCTGCACGCTGTTCGATCATGATGAAGCCGATGAATGCACCCGCTCCGATGATCAACGCGCTGATCATGAAAGGTGTGATGTCTAAGACGCCGCGCGCCCCCTCTGGGTCGCCACCGCCTAGCCCGATGTTTAGCCCAAACAAGGCCAGCGAGATCAGTGTGATGCTGAGCCAGTTGATGCGGCCACGCTCTTCGATGCGTTTGCCGCCCATCACGGTCAATAGCACGCCAGCTATTGACGTACCGAGGATCACCCAGGTCAGCCAGTTCATGCTCAACAGGCGGTTCGCGAACGGACCTATAGCGCCATTGGTCAGGTCGTCAATGACTTCGAACAGGGCCAGGAGATTGACCATCACTAAACTAGCATAGACGGCAATATTGGCTGGAGTGCTTTGGTCGCCTTCACCGCGCAGGTCCGCAACAGGCTGCAAGCGATTCCAGGTGATTAACGCGACGGCAGTCGTAATCGGAATGTTGATCCAGAACAGGGTTTGCCAATCCACAAATTGGACCATCACGCCGCCGTAGAGGTGCCCTAGCACCCACCCCGCCGTATCAACAGCGCCGACGATGCCGATTGCGATGGCGCGTTTGCTGGGTGGGTAGAGGTCGCCAGCCATAGCCATGCTGACAGGTACCATCGCACCCGCACCCAGGGCTTGGATCACCCGCCCACCGATCAAGGCATAGAGCGTCATATAGGCGGTGTCGGGGCGGCCACCTTGTAGGGTGCGGAAGATGGTGCGGAACCAATCGGTCGGGGCAAAAGCCGCTACGGCCACCAACCAAGACCCCAAGATGAAGATCAACAAGGCGATGAAATAGGTACGTCGCCGCCCGATCAGGTCGGAGACGCGGCCCATCAAGGCGACGCTGATGGTGTACCCCAACAGGTAGCCGTTCACCATCCAAGCGGCATCGTCTGCGCCACTTTGAAAGGGGATGCGCAGATCGAGAATGACATTGGGCAGCACGGCTGAGATCACCGTGAGGTCAAGCGAGCCGATAAAGACCGGCAGACAGATCAAGGCCAGGATGGCCCCAGGACGCGCTACCAGCGGCGTATCGTTAGCCTGTGCGTTGGCCATCTTCCCACTCCTATCAGCAGTTCATCGCGTGCCGCCGATGATAGCAGGCGCGCTGCCGGAAGGGCAAGGCGGTCAATCGCCTGAGCTCGGCGCGTCGGGTGGCCTTTGGGGCAGCGTCAGGCCGATGGATGCGTACATCGCAGGCGCGATCAAGCCCATCAAGTAGCGCGAGAGATGCTCCGGCGGAACAGGCTGATCGTTCTCCAGCCACCAACTGATCACACCGATCAGGGCGCCAGCGGCAAAGTGCGCGCTGATCTCAACAGGGGCGGACTGTCCGCTGCCTTGCGGCATGAGGTATTGCAGGCGCTGCGTGGAGATCGCTGCCAGAGTGTGGCGAACTTGCACAGCGACCGCTGCGACGCCTTGCGACCCAAACATCACCCGATAGAAATCGGCGCGGCCAGCAATGTGGCGCAGCGCAACGACGAGCGGCTCAGAGGGTTGCGCGTTGTTTAGTTTGCTGGGATCGGGTGGCTCCAGTTCACTGGCAAAGGCGGCCAGTTCATCGTCGATCATACGCAGCAGCAGGTCGTTCTTGTCGCGGTAGTGCATGTAGAGGGTCGCCCGGTTGACGTTCGCTGCTGAGGTGATGTCTGCCACGGTGATCGATTCATAGCCCTGCTCCGGGATCAAGCGGATCAGCGCGTCTTTGAGGGCTTGGCGAGTGCGTTGGACGCGCCGGTCGAGTTTCTTGTCAGTCATTATAGACTCCTATCTAATAAACAACGTTGCGAGTTGATTGGTGATTGACTGCTGCCCTTAAGCGGCTATTATGGGGTAAATAGACAACACCATGTTGGTTATACTAGTTTAACACAGATGCGAAGGAGACTGAGATGAGTCAATTAGGGGCAGGGCGTGGCACCCTGCGGACGGTATTCAAACATCATGAAATGGATTGGCACTTTCGCCGCACCTTGTTAGCTATGGCCGAAAAAGGGGCAGAAATTGGAGAGGCTTTGTACGCTGCCAGCCGGATCGAAGATGGCGACGCCGTCAGTTGGATCCGCGAGTGGAGTGCGCTAGCGGATCGGGTTGATGCCCATGGTGAGGTGTCATTGGCAGGCGGCCATCTGATCAGCGCTCGCGAGTCCTTTCTGCGGGCCTGCAACTACTATCGGACGGCGGAGTTCTTTTGCCATCCGGAGCATCCGCGCTTTCATGAATTATGGGAGAAGAGCCGCGCCAGCTTCCACAAGGCCTGCCCACTCTTCGATCCGCCGATTGAAATCCTGGAGGTCCCCTACGAAGACGGCTATCTGCCGGGCTACTTCTGGCGTCCCGCAAATGATGATGTCGATCGCCCTACCCTGATCTGCGTCGGTGGCAACGATGACTCGGGTGAGGAGAGTTGGTTCTGGTTGGGGCCGGCTGCTGTGCGACGCGGCTACAACTTCTTCTCGGTTGAATATCCTGGTCATCGCGGCGCGGTACATCTCTTCCCTCACTTCATCAAGCGGGCCGACTATGAAG
>JAADYZ010000075.1 GCA_010092775.1 Chloroflexota bacterium | reverse complement strand
CGTTCTTGATCGTTGCGGGCGACGCCGCTCATCCACAGCCAGGCAGTCTCATTGCGAGGGTCCTCACGAATGGCCCGCGCCAGATACTTGCGGCCCTCGTCCAGTTGTCCGGCTTTAACAGCGGCGATGCCGCGTTGGAGGTTGTCATCCTGTGTTGACATGCGTCGTTTCCCTGGGAAAGCGGTGTCTTGAAGCTGATTGTACACGGCAGGGCACAGCCAGACAAAGTAGCTCACTTGCCTTGTTATGCCTCGCCTTTCTGATCACGGCTTGCCAGCCCACACCGACTGTTCAGGCAGCAGACTTTGGCTTGGTCGAGGTCAACCGGCCGAGCGAGCGTATCGATCTAACGGACCGAGCGATCGTTTCGCTGGGCGAAGCACAAGACTTGATGGACTTCAAGCTGCCCAGTGATACCCCCTATGGCTACCGTTTTGAGCAGGATGTCTGGTTGTTCCGCTATACCAGCGATGCGCGATTCCATAACGCTGCGATGTTGGTCTGGGTGCTGCGGAATCATAACACCGGGCAGACTAACCACATGACCTTGCTTGTCAGCGATCAGCTTTCGTATCAGTCGCTAATGGATGCGCCTGAACTCGCGGGTTATCGGAGCGAGGTGGCGGCCTGGCCCGCCCTGGCGATGCTGGGAGAGTGGAGCTACGCTGGCCAACGAATGGGGCAAGCCGACTGGGCCAGCCTGGTCTGGATTGAGGATGATTTGCAATATCATCTGGTATCACGGCGGCTCTATTTGGGCCTGCAAGACTTAATCATCATAGCAGAGAGTTTCGACTAGATGGCGGATAGTTGGCGACTGTTCATTGCGTTTGAACTACCAGAGCACATCCTGGAGCTGATGCAGGCAGTGCAGGCCGATCTCCAGAAGGTCATGCCGCGCAGTGCTATGCGCTGGGTGCGCCCTGAGGGAATTCACCTGACACTGGTCTTCTTGGGTGATGTTGGGCCGGATCGGATCCCAACCCTTACCAAGACGATGGCCGAAGTCGCGGCTCGTCATCACCCAATGTCCTTGGGTATCGAAGGCCTGGGCGTCTTCCCCAATCTGCGTCGTCCTTCGGTGTTGTGGCTGGGTGTTAAAGGCGACCTCAAGCCGCTGGCGGCTGCACAGGATGACTTGGCAGATGAGTTAGTGCCCTTGGGATTCAAGAAAGAGACACGCCCCTATCGTCCGCACCTAACGGTGGCGCGCATCAAACGTGAGGCCAGCCGGGCCGACCAGGAAAACGTGGGCAAGCTCGTTGATCGGGCTAACCTGCGTGTTGATGGCCACTGGCAGGTGCGTGCGATGTCTTTGATGCGCAGTCAATTTGAGCCGGGCGGCTCGATTTATACTCAGGTCGCTGAGCTGCCCTTGGCCCAGTCAAGCGACTGAATTCGAGCTGTTGGCCCCAGCCTTATGCAGTTAGAAGCTGATTTGCAGGTTTGGTCAAATCGTAGCATAATTTCGGATGAAAATGGCCCATCCAGAGTCCAGGAACCCGCATGGCTGAGACCAGTCTGAAGCAGTACTTGCAGTACATTGAGTCACGGCTGGACCGCAGTGCGTACGACGAAGTGGCGGCGCATTGTCGACATATCCTGGAGAGCTTCCCCAAGCACATCGGAGCTTACCAGTTGATGGCTCGCTCGTTGGCGGCGCAGACGCGCACGCAAGACGCGCTTGACTTGTTCCAGCGCGTGCTCAGCGCTGACCCCAACAACTTCGTCGCCCACATCGGGATGGGCGAGGGTTATATTGAAAACGAAAGCTTGGATCAAGCGATCTGGCATTTCGAACGAGCCTTCGAACAGACCCCCAACAACACCCAACTTGAGGAAGAAATCAAGCGGCTATACTCCCGGCGCAGCAAAGGCGACCGGGTACCACGCAAAATCCCGATGAGTGGAGCAGCGCTTGGCCGCATGTACATGAAGGGCCGCCTCTACACTCAGGCCATCGCGGAATTTAAGAAGGCTGTGAGTCGCGACCCGGAACGGCTCGACTTACAGGTGCTGCTGGCCGATGCGCTCTGGCGCAGCCGCCAGGAAGTGCCCGCCGGGCGCGTCGCCGGTCAGGTCTTGCGTCGGCTGCCCAACAGCTTGCATGCCAATCGCATTTTGGCGCAGTTGTGGCTGCGTGCCGGTAAACCAGAGGAAGCCAAACCCTTCCTCAATCGAGTGCGCGAACTCGATCCTTATGTGGCATTGCAGGTTGAGCGCGGTGGACAACCTGTGCCCAATAACGCAGTGAGCATCGATCAGTTGAATTACCAGCGCGGCATCACCGATATGATGGGTGCTGACGATGTCATCTCTGAACTGCGCAGCAGCAGCGGGATCGATAAGCGTGAGGGTGTGACTGGACCGCTCGCCCCGCCTAAACCAGAGCGTGCCCCTGGCTCGACTGATGCCAGCGTTCCGGATTGGCTGAGCGACATTGAAGATCAACCTGCTGCCCCGGCACCAGCAACGACGGCGACGGAGCCTGCCGCTGACGTACCCGATTGGCTGAGTGAAATCGATGACGACCCGGTGCCCAGCGCCGCTGCTGCCCCCGCCACCGACGATATGCCAGACTGGCTGCGCGACATCGAATCACCGCCCGGTCCAGCCGATGATGGCCCGCCGACTGAAGCCGAAAACGAGGAAAAAGCGCCCGACTGGTTGTCTGAAGTGTTGGTTGCACCGACGCCCGGCGTCATCTCTGACGCGTTTGATGACGACGATGATATGCCGGATTGGATGAAAGACCTATCGGGTGAACCGGAAAGCCCTGAAACGATCGTTGACGAAACGTCAAGCGATGTGCCCGATTGGATGCAAGGTGTCTTTTCCGAGGATGCGCCACCTGAGGATTATCAGGTGACGGGTGCCTTCAAGCCCGACATGATCGATGAGTCGCCGCCAGATGTGAGTGGTGCGACAGTCGATAATGAAGATATGCCGGACTGGCTTAAGGGGATGGACGCCCCTGAGCCAGAGACGCCCACCGGCCTGACCGCAACCGACGATAATATGCCAGATTGGCTCAAAGGCATTGATGCGCCCATTAGCGAGCCTGCGCGTGATGATGACTCCCCAGGGATGACAGACTGGCTCGCAGACCTGGCTGGCGATGATTCCGACAGCGAAACCAGCACTACTGCCGAAACGTCATCAATGCCGGATTGGTTAGCTGATCTGGATGAAGAGAGCGAGGATGACCTCCCGGCCACACCGTCCGGGTTGTCTGCACCGCAAGGGCAGGTGCCGAGCTGGTTGGTGCAAGGCTTAGATCAGCCTGCATCGACTACGCCGTCTGACCAAGCCACGACAGACGAGGAATCTGGCCTGACTGATGACCAACTGCCAGATTGGCTGCGCGACAGTGAAGCGGCTGAGCCTGCCGAGACCACGCCAGAAGAACCGTCTTCAGGGCAGCCGCCGAGTTGGCTGGCCTCAATATTGGATGGCAGCGAGGCGAGCACGCCAGTATCATCTACCCCTGAAGAACAGGCCGCATCAACAGCAGAAGATGTCGTCGATGACGACTGGCTCGATGGGTTCTTGCAGGAGGAGCAGGAAGGCGCCGTGTCGGTGGACGGCATGGAGGACTTGGATGCTTTCCTCGCTGCTGGACCCCCTTTACTTGATCAAGATGACTCAGCTCGCGCCGATATGGAGTCGAGTGCGCCTGGTTCTGGGCTATTGGGCCTCTCCACCTGGGATGTGGAAACGCCCTCAGAACCAGTTGCACAGACCCCAGACCCTGTCGCTGCTGCTGCGAATGATGATGCGCCCGAGATGGTTGGGGCGCGGACACTCCAGGAGGAGGAACCGATGCCACCCTTTGATGACTCAAACGACGACGACATTCCGGATTGGCTGGCAAGTGGCGACCTCGACAACGAGGAAGCAGCGATGGCCTGGCTAGAGGAATTGGCCGCCAAGTACAACGATGAGGCCGATAGCTCGGCTGAAGCCGAGCCGTCTGAGCCAGAACCGGCCCCCGTCGCTGAAGCGCCAACGTCTGCGGATGATGACGACGATTTGCCCGATTGGTTGAAGACGGATGTGCCCGATACTGTCCCATCCAGCTCGACCGTCGCTGGTGAAAGTCAGCCTGGTGAGGACAACCTGGATTGGCTGCGGGAGCCAACAGAGGCCGATGCAAGCAGCGCGGACGATGATCTGCCAGACTGGCTGAAGTCGGATGCGCCTGCTGCCGCTCCAGCCGCTGCTGCCGGTGACGGTGGGGCGATGAGTTGGCTCGACGAGCAGGTGACCGGGCAAGATGCCGACCCCAGCAAGATCATCTCGGATGAATTACACGCTGATCCACCCCCGGTTGCTGCACCGACTGCCCCAACTAATCTGGATGAAGAGGCTGAGCCAATTGATGAAGGCGACCTGCCAGATTGGCTTAAGGACGTTCAACCGACCGAGAGCATAGCCTCCGATGAGGTCGATGATGACCT
>JAADYZ010000496.1 GCA_010092775.1 Chloroflexota bacterium | reverse complement strand
GAGATGTGTATAAGAGACAGATCTCGCGTAGTGGAGATGACGCCAATGGCCTGGTCGGTCTCACCGCGCAGTCGCTTCTCCTGCGCCTCGTAGTCTTCCTTCATCCGCTTGAGCAGACGATTGCGCGCTTCCTCATCGACGTAGGTGATCGCGTATTGGGCGAAGTACAGCACACGGTCGAGGTTGCGCCGCGAGACATCCAGCAGCAAACCCATATAACTTGGGACTCGCCGGGTGTACCAGACATGCGCCACCGGAGCAGCCAACTCAATGTGCCCCATCCGTTCGCGCCGTACAGACGCCCGGGTGACCTGCACGCCACACTTATCGCAGATAATGCCCTTGTAACGGACATTTTTGTATTTACCGCAGTAACATTGCCAATCGCGCGTCGGACCGAAAATCGCCTCGCAGAACAGACCATCCTTCTCTGGCCGCAAGCGACGATAGTTGATCGTCTCTGGCTTGGTGACCTCACCATAAGACCATGAGCGGATCTGCTCTGGAGAAGCCAAGCTGATCCGAAGCGCCCGAAATTCCTTTGCCTCTAACCCGCTTTCCTGGATACGGCTATATACCACTGACGGTGCCCTCCTGAAATTGTGAACACGTTACCTAGCGCCGTTGCCCTACCACTGATCGAGAACGGAAATCGCCACAGCAACAAACGCGCCGAAGATTCCAATCTCCGACGCATTTGGTGTGCGCGATTTGATGCTTGCGCTTCGCCTTGATTTGCGTCCCCTGATCTGACCACGCTAGCTAGTGTAAGATCACTGAGCTTTTAGTATACTGTTTCGGTCAAATCCGTCAACAAAACAGGGATTTCTTTAACAAAACTCTAACGATTACCAGCGCATCGTGCTGCCGCAGAATTCACATTGATGCTGGCGCTGCCCGGCGGCCAGCATAGGCAGCGGCGCTCCACAGGCGGTGCATTGGGAGGGGGCATCGGCGATGGCATCCTCGGCAGCCTGCCGTGTTTCGATCGGGTCGGCGGCCTGTCCAGCCTCACCAACACGCTCACCGGCAAGCTGACCATTGCGTACCCGACGGATCAAGCTGACCCAATAGTCATTGTCTTGGCCCTTGATGCGGAAGGTCGCATCCCCATAATAGGAACCCGTCCCAAAGCTGAATTCCAGAACCTGTTGGCCACCGAACATGCCCATATCAGCCGCCTTCATATCCTCGATAGAGGTCACAGGGGCTTCCAGAACCAATTCCTGGACCATCTCTTTCTGAGTCGCAACAAAGAGCACCTTCTTGGTGGCAACCTTTTCGCGCTGTTCGAAGATCAAGCGTTGATCGGTTAAGTAGAGGACGCCTTCGGGTCCCTTATTCTTGCCGTCACGCCACCACATCCCGGAGACTCCATGAACTGGATTTTCACCCGAAACAAGTTCAAAGGATGCTGTGTCGATCTGATCCAACATCCAGACCACTTCTTCGATTTGCTGTGAGGTCTGATAGAAGGTGTCGCTGACGTTACCGTAGATCGCTTCGATGGCGGATTCAAGCGACTCGACACGACGTTTCAGTTCGCTAACGTTCGACTCTGCTTGGGCAACTTTGGGCTTCGCGCCTGTGGTCAAGGTGATTCCCTTGATCGCAGAGACTGATTGAGACGCAGATGTGAACTCATCTTTGACGTCCCGTTCCGCGTCGGAAATGGCCTTGTCAACCTGGCTGCGGACCCCCTGCCACTTCTCGTCTACGACGCTCACCTTGCCCTCAAGGAAGCTCTTGTACTTGTAGCCGCGTTGTCGGAGGGAGGCAACCTGGTCTTGCAGGTCGCTGATGCCACCGTCGAGGTCGGCCATCATTTCGCGGTGCTTGGTGAAGTTCGCGAGAGCCTCCAAATCCTCGAATTCAGACAAGACATCATCCACTTGGCTTTGCAGCTCTTGGGCTGCGTCCTCTGAAAGCGGCTTCCCAGCAGATACGTTGCTGGATGCAGAAGACACTTTGCGCCCACCGCTGCTTCCGCTCGATGAAGAGCGCCCGCCTGATTTCGATCCGGATGAGCCAGACCGCTTCTTGAGCTCGCCGCTGTCGTTCATCCGGCGTCCGGCATGCCCCCGCATCCGATCCCCTCGACCACCATATCTACCTTGCATGTGACTCTTTCTCCTTAAGCTTGACTGCAAAACCAAACCACACCTACTCAACAGCTTGCCGCAGGTAGGCCTCCATAAACGGATCCAAGTTGCCATCGAGCACGGCCCCGGTGTTGGCCGTCTCGTGGCTGGTGCGATGATCCTTGACCATCTGGTAGGGATGCATCACATAAGAGCGAATCTGGTTACCGAAGTTTGCGTTAACGTGATCGCCCTTCAGTTCTGCCAGTTCTTCTTCTTGCTTTTGTCGTTCTAGTTCGACCAACCGCGCCCGCAAGATGCGCAGTGCCGTTTCGCGGTTTTGGGTCAGTGAGCGTTCGTTCTGGCAACTCACCACAATACCGGTCGGTTTGTGGGTGATGCGTACTGCCGTCTCATTTTTCTGAACGTGCTGGCCCCCTGCCCCACCGGCCTTGAACGTGTCGATTACGAGATCAGCCGGATTGATGCTGATGTCGATATCCTCTTGAACGTCTGGCCAGACTTCCACCAGTGCAAAAGACGTATGGCGGCGACTGGCTGAATCGAACGGAGAGAGCCGCACCAGCCGGTGGACACCGCGCTCCGCTCGTAGATAGCCATAGGCCCATTGACCGCTCAGGGTCATCGTAGTGCTTTTGAGGCCAGCCTCTTCGCCCTGGCTACTCTCAATCACCTCAACCTTGAAGCCGCGATTCTCGGCCCAGCGAATGTACATGCGCTGCAAGATTTCGGCCCAGTCCATTGCATCGACGCCACCCGTCCCGGCATGAATCGCCAGAATTGCGTCCTGGTCATCGAACTTACCGGACAGCATGGTGGTGAACTCCAGCTTTTCAATCAATTCTGAGAGGATGGTAGCCTCACGGCTCAGCTCATCTTGAAGAGAAACGTCGCCGAGTTCCGCCAGCTCAAGTGCATCATTGAAGCGCTGTTCAGCGCTGGTCCATCGGTCGATTTCGGCACGCAAACGCGATGCCTGCTGCATGAGTTTCTGGGCTTTGCTGGAGTCATCCCAGAAGTCGGGCGCTGTGGCCTGCTGATCAATCTGTTGCAGTTGCTGTCGTTTCGTGGCGATGTCAAAGACGCACCATCAGTGCGTGGAGGCGATCCTTGAACGCGGTGAGTTGTGCAATGATTTGATCCATACATCCTCCTGCTATTCGAACAGGCTTTCGACATAGGCTTGGGCATCAAAGGGAACCAGGTCATCAATCCCTTCTCCAATGCCCACAAAGCGCACGGGCAGACCTAGCTCTTTGCCAATAGCAAAGACCATCCCGCCGCGCGCGGAGCCATCTAGTTTGGTGACGATTACTCCGGTCACGCCGACGGACTCTTTGAACTTGAGCGCTTGTGATAGCGCATTCTGGCCGGTGGTGCCATCCAGCACCAACCAGACCTCATGCGGCGCAGCATGGACATTCTTAGCCGCGACCCGGTGCAATTTCTCCAACTCTTGCATCAGATTGAACTTGGTGTGGAGCCGACCCGCCGTGTCGACCAGGAGCAAATCGCGATCACGTGCGCGGGCTGCACGGATACCATCGTAAACGACTGACGCGGCATCGCCGCCCGTCTGGCCGGAAATCACGGGGACGTCAATGCGTTCGCCCCACGTCCTGAGTTGTTCCATCGCTGCTGCACGGAAGGTATCTGCAGCAACCAGCATGACCTTACGACCTGCGGCCTGAAAATGGTGGGCCAGCTTAGCGATTGAGGTGGTCTTGCCAGACCCATTGACACCGACTATTAGCACGATGGACAGCATGCGGGCCTCGTCGAGGGCACTTGGCATCTCTGGTGGGAGAAGTCTAAGCAGCTCCTCTTTGAGAACTGCTTCTAACTGCTCGCGGGTGGTCTGTCCTTCTTTGCTCACGCGCTCTCGGACGGCTTCTGTCAATGCCAGCGCCGTCTCGACACCCAAGTCCGCCTGAATCAGCAACGCCTCAACGTCGTCCCAAGTATCGTCATCAATGTCGCTTGCGCCGATCATATTGGCGATGCGACCGAAGAAAGCCTGGCGCGTCTTCTTAAGGGATTCAGCAAAGGTCATGCAAGGGACTCCATTCCATGGTGGCGTCTGGGCATATAGCATAGCACGCTTTATCATCCACCGCAGCGCAATTGTGCCGGGCCAGCGCAGCCGATATAATGGCGCAAGGTCGATCGGAGGCGGTCGGCTGGAGGTTATCCCACAAAGCGCAAGCCCATGAGAGAAGCAGCCATTCAGGCCACTCCGCCACCCTTCACGATTCGCTG
>JAADYZ010000495.1 GCA_010092775.1 Chloroflexota bacterium | reverse complement strand
GGGGCACAGTCATGGCGGTTATACGGCTGTACGTGTGGCCTTGCATGATGCGCGCGTCAAGGCACTCATTCCCAGCACGCCGCTCATCAACGCTGACGCAGGCGGTAAGGCCATGTTCGAGCCGCTCCTACCCTTGATGGGGATCGTCGATCACATCCCATCGGGCGTGATGGACAGCCTGCTCGACTGGCGCCTGAGCCGCGATCCGGTGATGCATGCCTTTGTCAACTACACCTTGTGGACCATTGGGATGATGGACATCTCCGCTAAGGATTTGATCAATGCTTTTGTGAATGGTGCTGGCTTCAACGTTGAAGACCAGCTTGATCAAATCGACTGCGCCGTTTTGGCGCTGGCAGGCGAGGGCGAAGGCGAGGAGTTGATTCGCCAGACGCACACGTTCTTCGACGGGGTCTCTTCGCAGATCAAAGACCTGAAGGTTTTCACGCTGGCTGAAGACGGGTCAGACGATCACTGTCAACTCGACAATCGGACACGGGCCAACCAGGTTGTTTTCGATTGGCTGGACGACCTGTGGGACTATCGCGCCGCCCGGCAGGTGGGGTCTGATCACCTGATCATGGCAATTTAACGAAAGCTGGCGATAATCTAGGTTATGGAGACCCTACCTGATGTTCAGATTGTCGCCAGCCATACCCTGCCCCAAGACCTGATCGAAGAACTTGATCACTGGTACGATCGCACCCTTCTGGCTGACCCGGCCTACGTCCATGTGAAGGACTGGGCCCTGGCCGATTGGATTGTGCTGATTCGATTTGACGGGCAGTGGGCCAGCGTTGCTGAGATTATGGATCAGGTGATCAGAGTGGGTGGTCAGCCACAGCGTGTCGCTGGGATTAGTGGCGTGATGACTCATCCAGATCGACGGGGTCAGGGCTTGGCCGCCCAGGCTGTTAAGGCCGCACTTGACCATGCTCGTGATGAATTGAACGCTCCGTTTGGCCTCTTGACCAGTACCCACAAATTGATGCCCTACTACAGAAATCTGGGCTGGACGGAAGTCCCGGTGCGTTTGACCTTCACCCAGTCAGACGGCCCGTCTCGCTACGACCCGGCCCTGGTGACCAGTATGATCTACCCCCTTTCTGCTCAGGTTTGGCCGAACGGCGATATCGATTTCAACGGTCCGCCCTGGTAAGTTCACGGCCTGCGCCTGATAAGGATGACACTATTCGGTAGAATAGCGGCGTGGATGATGCTTAAGCCGAGGACCGTGCATGACAACCGTTGCCGCTCACACGCCCATCTCATCAAACGCAGGTGTCCAACCAGCCTACCAGCGTATTGATGGCCCCTGGCTGCCCATCACCCGCGTGACTTGGGCGCTGTTAAGCGCTGTCGTTCTGATTGTGACAGGCCTCAGTATTGGACCCCGACACGACCTTCTGGCTAGCCCTCTGGCGGGGGCGGTCGATACGGCGCGTCTTGGCCAGCTTCTCCCCGCCGAAGCAGCCGCTCTACTTGAATTGGGATTGTCAACCGAGTTTTACGCCTGGTACTTCACCATCTTTGAAACTTTGGTCATTGTGATCCTGGTGGTGATTGGCCTTGTGGTTTATTGGAAGCGCTCCGATGTGTGGATGGCCTTCTTTGCCTCGATTACCTTGATGACCCTGGCGACGACCACCTCACCGATGTGGCCCACGCTGGCCGTCTATCGACCGAACCTGGAGCCCTTGATCCTGATCGTTGATGCGTTGGGCCGTGTGCTGCCGATTGGTTGGTTGTTTGTCTTTCCCAATGGGCAGTTTGTACCCCGTTGGACGCGCTGGGTGTTTGTCTTGTGGGCGCTATTCATTGCGATCACCTTGTTCGTGCCCGCCCTACGACCTCAGTCCTCGCTCGTTATTCGCGAACCATCCCAAGGCATCACCCTGATGATCCAGGGCCTGGCCATGATGACAGCGGTGGGCAGTCAGGTCTATCGCTACCGGAACGTATCGACTGACTTGCAGCGCCAACAGACCAAGTGGATGGTCTTCGGTTTCGGCCTGATGGCCGTCCTGATTACGATTCTCGCAATGGTTGCGATCAGCCTCTCCGCGTTTCAAGCCATCTCTGCTTTGGGCTTGGCCTGGCGCTTTGCGGCCTTCTCTGCCGCTTTGATCGGGGTTATCTTGAGTGCGGTATCCTTTGCGCTCTCCCTGTTCTATTCCCGTTTGTATGACATCGACTTTGTGATCAATCGCTCGCTGGTCTTCGGCGGTGCGACGCTCTTGCTGGGCTTTCTGTTTTTGGTCGCCTTTGTGGTGCTGCGCGCACTGCTGGCCGCCACGCTAGGCGGTGATCAGATCGCGACGGCAGGAATCGTTGCGTCTGCGGCGGTCGTGGGTTTGTTTGCGCCCACGCGTCAGCGTTTACGTCGCTTTGTCGATCGACAGCTTTACGGCATTGCCATTGATTATGAAACGCCACGCCCCAAAGCGGCCTCCGCTCCACATGCCAGCGGGATCAGCAATCGTTTAAGCGATTTCAGCGATCTGACCTTGATTGGTCAGGGCGGCATGGGGGAAGTCTATCGGGCGAAGCAGGTCAATATGGATCGCACGGTGGCGATCAAGCTGTTACCGGCCCACCTGGCCAGCAATGAAGGCGCGGTCACCCGTTTTGAGCGCGAAGCCAAGATCGTCATAGGCCTCAAACATCCGAGCATTGTTGCTGTCTACGGCTACGGTCGGATCGATCAGACGCACTACATCGTGATGGAGTTCATCGACGGGCTGAGCCTGGACAGACGGCTGAAGCAAAGCTCTCACTTGGACCTAAGCGAAACGTTGGCGATCGTTAACGAGCTGGCGGCTGCACTGGACTATGCTCATGAGCGCGGGGTGATTCATCGCGATATTAAACCTGGCAACGTGATGATTGAGGCCAGAGAGCCAGCCCGCACCGTTCTGATGGATTTCGGGATTGCCAAGCTGCTCGACGCCACCCGCCTGACCACCTCTGGCCTGGTTGGGACGCTGGACTACATTGCACCTGTCTCTTATACACATCT
>JAADYZ010000494.1 GCA_010092775.1 Chloroflexota bacterium | reverse complement strand
GAAGCGGATGTCCGCAGCGATCTACTGGAACTGAGCGGCGAAGAAAAGAACTCTGGCTTTCGCGGTCGAGCCGTCTTCTACAATCTGAAGCTAGACAATCAGGTAGTCGAGAACGCCGCCTGGGCTTACCCAGACGAGCCAAACGAGAATCGTCCAGATTTGCGCGGCATGATCGCCTTTAAACGCGGCGCGCTAGATAAATGGTACGAAGAAGAGGAAGAGGCCATCGGCCACCCCCGCGACCCCCATCATCGCGTTGATGTCTATCGCAGCAGCCGCAAAGTGCGGATTGAGGTGGACGGTGTGGCTGTAGCGGAGAGCGAACGCCCCTATGTCTTACAAGAAACGGGCTTCCCTCCACGCTACTACATCCCGCAAGAGGATGTCACCATGGACTATTTGACGCCCACCGACACCCACACGATTTGCCCTTACAAAGGCGAGTCAAGCTACTGGTCGATCAAGACGACAGGCGACTCCCACGCCGACCTGGCTTGGGCCTATCCAAGCCCGCTGCCCGGCATGGAGCGCCTGGCGGGCACGATTGCGTTCTACAATGAAAAGCTGGATGTGTACATCGATGGCGAGCACGAGGCCAAGTAACGATATAGCCTCTGTGCAATCAGATGTGTAGGCCGCTAGCTCGAAGCGAGATCGCCGCCCTGTGCCCCCCCCCTGTGACGCCGATGCGTCATCCGTCCCCAGTTTCGTTGGGGCTTTCGAGGGGGTACACAGGGCCTTTCAAAAAATCAGAAACTCTGCTGATCCGAACCTTAGCTAGCGTCAGAGTCTAAGCAATTGGCGTGACGGGAGCTTGCCCGCTTCAGCGCTTGTGGCCTCTGCGCTATAATCAAGCTGATCGATTTGTGAAAGAAGGATCAGAGAGATTATGGCTGATAACATTCCCAATCCTACGCCGCAAGACGACGAACCTGGCGACTCCATTTTGCCACTCGTCATCATCATCGGAATCATGGCGCTTCTATTCGCGCTGCCCTTTGTTTTGCTGCTCGGCGATTTGATCATCAACGGCGGCTACACCTTTCCACAAGTGACCGTTGATCAAGTGCGCTCGGAGGTCAATCCCAGCACCTTCCTGGCGATTTTGCTGGCGCTGATCCCCATTGCACTGGTCATCCTGGTAGATCGCGCACGCCGGGCCGAACGGATTACCCAGAAGCAGTCGGTACTCATGACCTTGGTCGGTGTGGCACTGCTGATGGTCGTGTTGACCGTGGTCCCGTTGATCTCCTTCAGTGGCGTACTGGCTACCCTGCCAACCAGCGGCGTCGGTTTGATTCTGGTTGTGATCGCCCTTCCCCTCTTTGTGGTGATAGCGACTGTGGTCTTGGTTTGGGCGCGGATCACCGTGCGCGGCGATGTCCCACCGGGTGACCTCGATCTCAATACATCTCAGGACCCGTAACCGGGACCTATCTGCGCGTCCATGGATCGGTTGGAGAATCTAGGCCAAGTCTGGAAAGGCGAGTTGGGCCAGCGTCACGTCGATCGGGTCGACATACCCTGTGATCGGGGTCTTGAGGTCCCATAGTAGGATGTCGCTAATCTCGTGGGTGGGGGTAAAGGGGCGCAAGGCCTCCAATTCAGTCCGAAACAGCGCGCCAATATCGATCCGCTCATCAGGCTGAATCTTGAGTTTGATGGTGGCCTCAAACACCAGCGACCTGCCCAGTTGGGCACTTTCCTCAAACAACTCTCGGCGGGCTGCGGCAGAGGGTGACTCACCTCGCTGAATGTAGCCCGTCGGAAGTTCCCAGGCCCCACGCTGGCGTTGGAAGATGAACAGCACCTGATTGTCCAGGCGAGCAGCCACACTGGCGAAATTGTACAGGTGCTCGTTTTCCCGGCCGGGCCCATCAGGGCGGCTGTCACGCATAAAGACGAGCAGTTCGTTGCCAATCCGGTTGATGGCGAGTGTCATGACGGGGCATACCCTTCCCACACAGGACGGTGGACAACCGTCCTTGGACCGTTACCGGATACAACAAAACTTCACAACCCAAGTGCGCTCTGGATTGCGAGATGGTGTGCTACGTTGCTGTGCTTCCGGCTTACGCTAACCTTAGCAGAGAAGGGGATTCGTGTCAATCTGAGACGGCTTGATGTCGAACTAACGCCCGAGGGCCAATCTGAAGCCGATCATTGGCACCTGTGCCACGGGGTCTACCGCGTGGCGTACCGCACATTGCAGATCAGAGCGTTCGCTGTTGTAACTGCCTCCGCGCGCGATGCGGGCAGCGTTGCCCTCGTCCGATTCACGTCCATCGTCGGCCCGGTAGGGGTAGGCGAGGGCGCGGCTGCTGGTCCATTCCCAGATGTTCCCACCCAAATCGGCCACGCCTTCCGGCGTGCGATCGCGTGGGAAGATGCCGACCGCCACTGTTTGGCCAATGCCTGTATCGCGTTCATTGCAGGCGTGGGTGGGTGTTCGCTCGCCCCAGGGATACTTGCGATTTTCCAAGCCCCCAGCGGCACACTGCCATTCCACCTCGGTCGGCAGTCGGTAGGGCTGCCCGGTCGCATAGGCCATCCACCGGGTAAAGGCCAGGGCCTCAAACCAACTGAGCCCTACGACGGGGCGATTGGCCGTCCCGAAACCTGGATAGTCCACTGATCCGCCCCGCTGGCGCGCCTTGAGGCGCCACGCGATCCCCGCGGCGGTCCAGAAGCGATCGTTATGGTAGCCGTCTTCCATAAAGCGGCGGAACTGAGCGTTAGTGATCGGATAGCGTGCCAGCTTGAAGGGTGCAACCCGCACACGGTGCCCGCCAAAGCTCAGCACCCCGCCCTCAATCGGCAGCATGTCGGGCGTCGAACTGCACACGCCCCGCCGCGGATCGCCCAACTGCCCGAGGACATCCGCCGCGCTAGCCCGCTCTGCTGGGGCCAGTTTGCCAGCATCGACCAGGGTTGCGAGTTGATCGATCAGGCGTGGAACGACCTCAGCCCCCACCTCATGATCATGCTCTGCATTCGATTTACCCACCATCATGAGCATCTCGGCGGCCAGCCGCACGCAGCGCCACCCCACCTCGTTGGTGGGTGAATGCTGGCGTACCAGCAAGTTGATCGCATCGAGCGGGCGCAACAAGTCGCCATGATTGTAGACCCAATGGCCGACGGTCAAGAGCAAAGTCTCGTGCCAGTGATCGCCTTCTTCGGCCAGTTGATGAACGCGGCGCGCGTAATGCCGGTCGGCCACGATGTGCCGCGCGGCCAGGAACTCCTGGAATCCGCGATGGGGGAAGGCAAACTGGCGCTCGCCGCGCGCGTTGCTGCCCTTACCCAAGAGTAAGCCAGCCCGCTCTTCGATGTAATCGCAGACCTGTTTGGCCAGGCCATAGTCGTCGTTGAGGGCCCGTGCCAATCGATCGATGACCATCGGCTGCCCGATGTAAGCCTCGCCCTGCTCGCGCCCTTGATCCTGGTGGGCCTGAAAGGCGATCTCACTTAAGCCGGTGATCAGCAATTCTTGCCGATCGCTGATCTGATCGAGGATGGGATTGGAGGGCAGATTGCGCTGTTGGCGCTGCCACTGGAACAGCAGCGATTGGACGCATAGCTGATAGAGGCGGGCGCGCTGGTGTGGCAGTTCGCCCCGGCCCGTGTGTACCACCGCCATCAAAGTCAACAGCATCGGATTGCCGGACATCTTGGGCAGTTCCTCCGACGCAGCACGCAAGCTGCCGCTTAAGGCGGCGGTGCGCCGAGGATCGTCGTAGTTAAGGCGGGCCAGTGTACTGAACCAGTTATCGATAAACGCGATCTGCGCCTGGCGGTTGAGCGGGGCGAGCGTAACCGGGTGGTAGGTCGACAAGCGCCACTCATTGTCGGTGTAGGAGAGCACGCGGCAGGTTGCTAGAAACTTGGTCCGCTCATATTCCAGCGTAAAGTCGTCAATGGCCTCACGGATCACACGGCGCTGCTCCGTGAGGGCGACCTCATCCAGGCCGTCGAACATCACCAGGCAGCCACCACCGCGCAGCATCCGGCGCAGTTCCTGCGCATAATCGCCCAGATCATGGGCCTTCAGATAGTCTACGATGTAGGCCCATACCAGTTCCGAGCTGCCATGCTCGGCTTCCACTGGGATTGATCCTGCCAGTTCACGTACCTGAATCACGACCGGCAGCAGGGGCTCAGTCCACTCACGGGATTGAATTCCGTCTCGACCTTCGACGCTAAGCCGCTTTAACAGCCCGACATCGGGGTAGAGGCGCGCACCGGCTAGAATGATCGTCAGGTAATTAAGCATACTGCTCTTACCCGAACCGGGATCACCCAGGACCATCAGGCGCTGGCGCCGCATAATCTGATCGAGCAGAGGCACCTGCGCCATGCTGGGCGATTCGTCGCCCCGCACACGCTTAGCAGTGATGTCTAGCGGGACAAACACAGACTCCAGGGTCACATCGAAAATGGCGGCATTGTAGCCAGGCCCCGCCTGTGTCTCCAATTGACCCAAGGGCAGGCGCCGCGCGTGATGGAGCAAGCCCTGAAGGTATTCACGTTCCAGCACACTGATGCGTTGGGTGACATCGACCCGTTCGCCGTTGAACACAAGTTGGCCGACCGAATCAATGTAGATGCCGCCTTGATGGATGGTGTTGTGATTGTGCCCGGCCACATCGCCGGCCACTTTGACCTGTCCATCACCGACCACGCTTGCCGCACTGATGCTGCCGCCCACCTCGAATTGATCACCAGACGGGCTGCGTGCCTCCAGAGGGGGGAGATCAGACCGTCGACCAGGCGGGAGGGCCGAGGTATGGCGCGGCTGTGGATCGAGCATGTCATCGAGCAAGATGCGCAGCCGGCCAATCCAATAAGCGGTTTGCTTGATGTCTTCCAGATTTTTGCTCTCGGCCATTTCCTGCTCAAGCTGTTGGATCAAGCGTGACAGCTTGCCCTCGACACGCTGGACGAAGGAGGCATCAGAGTAATCGCGTTGGGGCATGGGGCGTTTCTTCAGAGAGCGGGACATCAAGGGCTTCCTCAGGCCGCGTTGCAGGTCGTAAGCTAAATCGTCTACAATGCCAATCATACTAGAAAGGAAACCCAAATGGAAGACCAACCAGACTCAAACCCCTCACAAGATTCTAACGACCCAGAGCGTCTGCGTCCGGGGCGTGGTGTGGGCGGTGATCAGTATGTGGTGTACGGCGACGTGCGAGCGGGTGGCGTGGTCGGATCGGGCAGCGTGACCGGGCAGAACTTTGGCGAGACCATCACGATTCATCAGGACAGCGGTGGGGACGGCGGCGACCCCGCAGTGGAGTTCACCAATTTGCTGTCCGAACTACGCGAGTTAATCAGCCGGGCTAAGGAAGCTGGCGAACTGACCCCTGACGTCGCTGAGCAAATCATTGATAATCTAGGGGCTGCCGAGAAGATCGCCAAACAGGCAGACGACCGCCCCAAGGGTGCTGTCGCCAAGCGCTTAGAGACCGTGGCCGATATGATCGACGCGGCAGTGGATACCTTTGCAGGGCAGAGCGGCCAAATGGCTCGCATGTTGCTGAGTGCCCTGCCGGTGGTCGCTCTGTTGGTTAAGCTGGCGGTACGCTACTTCTGATCATACTGTGTGGCAATCCCCCCAGATACTAGGGGGCGAAAGGCCATTCGTCCGGCTGACAATCCGCCCGTCTTCGGCTATGATGAAGCTGGAGATGATATGTGGTTTGTCAGGAGGAGAAACAGAGACGATGGCTTACGAAGCAGACGTTCAACGTGCAGTCGCGCTCGGTCGTGAAGGCGAGAAAGAGGCCGCGCGCGAAATCTTGATCCCGATCCTGAAGAACGATCGCGACAATATCGCCGCCTGGAAGGCGATGGCCCAGGTCGCCCGCAGCCGGGATGAAGCGGTCCAATGCCTGGAACGCGCACTTCGGCTTGATCCGCAGGACGAGTGGGCCCAAAAACATCTCTCGCGGTTGCAAGGGCGACCGGCAGCCTCATCTGATAGCAGTTGGGTCACCGCTTCAGGCGCCAGCTCGGCCTCCACAGGCGCAAGCGAATGGCGCAGCACCGCGAGCAGCGACGCCGCCCCCCCCTTGCCCTCCGAAGAACGCGCCAGTGCTGGCGGTTCCAACACCCTATTGATTGCGATAGGCGTTGTGGTGCTTCTGTGCGCCGTCTGTGGCGTGACCGCCTTCGCGGTCAATCAGTTCTTTGGTGTCGCTGCGGACGCCCTCACCGATATTGACCTCAGCGCTTTTGATGACAATGTGGTTGCAGAGGGGCGGATTTCGGTGGGCGGACAGGACGCCGCACAAATCGTCAATTTGGGCGATGCACATGACTGGGTCTTCGTTGGTCAGGCTGGCGAGGATATTGAGATTTCGGTTGAAGGGCGCGGTAGCTTTGATCCAACTATCCTGGTTTTTGGGCCCGATGGCAGCCGAATCGCTGAAGACGATGACAGCGGCGGTGGCTTTGATGCACTAAGCAGAATCGTGCTCCCAGCCGATGGAGAATACACCGTCCGTGTGACTGGCTTCGCCGGTGACACGGGCAGCTACGACATTCGCGTCTACCAGCGTTAGGACGCGGACAGTGCGCGGTCGACCAGGCCGCCCAAGAAGCGCTGCGTCAGCGTCTCATAGCGTGGGTTGAGATGCTGGCGCACCATCCGGGCGTAAGGGTGTAGGCTGCGCCGAAGGTACTCCAGGATACCCTCTCTGCGGATGTCGTCCAGATTGTTGAGATAGTATTCGAACAAGTGCGTACTACCGAGTTCCATCCCCGTTTTGACCGCACCCAGCGCAATCAGCGATGAGGTGACAAAGACCGATTTACCCTCCTGAAGCGCGATTGTGTTGAGTTCCTCATACATACTTGAGAGGGTCTCCATCTTCGGAAGATACTCAGCATTATCCTGAAGCTGATTAAAGGACTCTCGCAGTTGATCCACACTGGTAGGCGGCATGTCGACCAGATCTGCGCCCTGGCCAGAGAAGCGCTCAAGCGTCTCCAGCAGGTCATCCACCGAATCGACGGTCGCATCCTGGGGCAGCACCCCCTCAGTCTTGAGGTCAGTCACCAAGGTTTGCAGATAGTGACGCGTTCCCCCGCTGATGTCGGCAGCCGCCGCCAGCAGCCAAACCGGCGACCAGCCCATCGCAAAGAAGCTCAACACCTCCATCGCGTTGCCCGCCGCCTTGCGTACTGCCAACTCCTCCACCGGTAGGTCATCCGCCGGGAAGACATCCTGCACGCCACCGACGAGTTCCACGATGATGCGCAGCAGGCGCTCAAAGGTCGCTTGATAGAAGCGTGAGTCTCTCGCCCAATCTGGCACCACAAACTCTGCCACACGATGGGCTAGGCCACCCAAGCCCGCCGCCGCCGCACGCGCCAAGCGTTCCGGTAGTGAGACGATATACACTAAAGTGTCCATCCTGGTTCTACCTCCCTGATTGCCTCATAGCATCACCGCTTACTATAACCAGTCGAGATGGCCTGCGTTTCTCTGATCGCAGAAAAGTCAGTTGCAACACCCCAAGGATTGGGATAGAGCAGGCGCACACTGCGCATAGCGGTCAGCATCGGCGTCGGTATAATAAGGATGGACGCTGACATCCATGCAAAAGGGAAACTATGGTCCCCACCCCCCGCATTAACTGGCTCATTCTTGGCGCGTACATTCTTCTGTCGTTGGCTATTCTGATTGGGGCGATCGTTTCGCCGCCGCTGCGTGGGCTTGCTTACGCTCCCCTGCGCGATTTGCTGCTGCCCGAACCGGACCCTATCGTCGTCGACGTGCTGTATTCGACCGAAAAGGCCGCCTGGCTCGAAGAGGTCGTCGTGCTTTTCGAGCAGGCAGACCCCCGTGTGAACGGACGGCCCATCGAACTG
>JAADYZ010000493.1 GCA_010092775.1 Chloroflexota bacterium | reverse complement strand
AGATGTGTATAAGAGACAGGGCGACTGTGGACCGTGCTGCGGGAACGGTACCTGCGAGAGCGGCCGCGGCGAGACCTGCTCGACCTGTTCGGCAGACTGTGGCCCCTGCCCCACCGAAGAGCCGGAAGAGACACCGACCGAGGAAACGACACCTGACGAAACGGTAGACCCACCGGCAACGGAAGAAGAAACGCCTTCAGAAGAGCCCACCGCGGCGTCTACACCGGAAGGCACAGAGGAGCCGACCGAGGAGCCCAGCCCAGCGGAGACTGAGGAAGCCACGGAAGAGCCGACCGAGGAGCCCAGCCCAGCGGAGACTGAAGAACCCACCCCAGAAGGGACCGAGGAGACTGGGCCCTAGGAGAGCAGAGGGACAACCTTTGATTTGCCCCTCTGCTGGCGCTGCACGACTAGTCGGTGAATTCGATAATCCAACTTGATTGAGGTGGTAGAGACCCAATCGGGTTGTAGCCAGAGAAGATGCCATTGCCGATGGCTGGCGCGGTAACTCCACCTTCGAGTGAAATCGGTCCATAGACCAAGGTTGCCTCAGGAGTGTCCTCAAATACAGGCGCTTCTAAGGTCAGGTTGAAGTCGCTGACGTCTTGATCCGACATATTGAGCAGAATGAGGAAACTGCTGTCCTCATAAGTCCGCATGAATGCGTAGACTTCGGACGTATCGGAGCGTACCTTGACGAAATCACCAATTCGTAGGGCGGCATGGCTGTTGCGCAGGTGGATCAGATTGCGATAGTGGCTGAGCAATGAGTCTGGGTCACCTGTCTGATCGGCCACATTGTAGGTTTCGTGCTTTGGGGCAAGACGTTCCCAGACATTGTTGCCTTCCGTGAAGCCAGCCGTGCGCGCAGTGTCATCCCAGTGCATAGGGGTACGGATACGCTCGTCTGGCTTCTCGCCGAGCATACCAATCTCCTCACCATAATAGATGAAGGGCACACCGGGCGAGGTCAGCAGCAGCGTCGCTGCCAGTTTATTGGCCTCAACATCTTCGCCAAGTTGGCTCAACACACGATCTTGATCGTGATTGGTCAAGAACGTTGCGTACTGCCCGGCGGGGTAGCTGGCCGTCACGACGCCATGACCAATAGCGATTGGCCCGCGTTCCCCGTTGCCTGCTGCGGCGAGCATAGCTTCTGCCAGATCAAACTCAAAGGCGATGTCTACCGCGCTGCCGACATACTCCAGAATTTCATCGGTGCTCGTCCACACCTCACCCACAGTGAAGGCATCGGCGCTGATCTCATCAATGGCTGCGTTGTAGCTGGCCAACCAGGCTTTCGTTGCGTCGGTGTTTTCCTGGCGCTGACCATCTTCAATCATGTGCTTGATCGCATCAAGACGGAAGCCATCCGCGCCCAGGTCCTCTAGCCAGAAGCGGCTGACATCAATCATCTCCTGAGTGACGGCATCGTTCTCAAAGTTCAAGTCGGGCATTCCAGACCAGAAGACGCCGTAGTAGAAGCGTCCGCCCGCCGAGTGCCAAGCCGGTTCCCCCCAAGGGCCACCATAACCGGGGTGTTCTTCTGACCAGACGTACCAATCCTCGAACTCGCCGCCTGTGCGGGCGTCGCTGAACCAGGGATGCTCAGTGGAGGTGTGGTTCAGCACAAGGTCGACAATCACAACGATGCCACGCTGATGGGCTTCTTCCATAAGCTGGCGGAAGTCTTCGTTAGTGCCGTAGTCCTCTTCGATGCTGCGGTAGTCGGTCACGTCATAGCCATGATAGCTGGGTGACTGTGCCACAGGCATCAGCCAGATTCCGGTAATGCCAAGGTCGGTAGTGGTCGTCGGATCGCCATCGTTGAGATAATCGAGCCGCTCGATGACGCCTTGCAAATCGCCGATGCCGTCGCCATCACTATCGTTGAAGCTTCGAACGAAAATCTCGTAGAAGACGCGGTCGTTCCACCAGGGCATGTCACCGGTCTGTTCGCCGCGATCAACCAGTTGATCCGTACCATCTCCATCAAGGCCGATCGCCAGTGGGCCAGGTGGATCGACGGCCGTTGGGGCGCAGGCAGCCAGGATCAAGGCAAGCGCCAGGCCAGCCACAATGCTCAGCATAGGTCGATACATTGCTCTCACTCCTCCTAACAAGTCTTATAGTCGGATAATTGTACTCGAAGGCAGCGGGGAGCCCAACAGGGCTACTCGCGCGATTTCAGGGGGCAGCTTGCAGGAGATGCTTAGGAAGTTGGCGTGAGGCGTCGCGCGCAGCGATCTTCATATTCGTCTAAACGCAGGAAGAGGGTATTCTCGCCTTCAAAGGCTGGGAACATGTACATCGACCCATCGATCTTGTCGATGATGAACAGAGGAATTTGGCTAAGTTTCTGGGCACCCTTAGCGATCCAACGGCGCCAATGGAGGCGAAAGCCCCAGCAGTTTTCTCGCTCGATGGTGACGCTGACAAACATCTCGCGCCCGGCTTTGAGCGATTCTTTGAGGTAGCTTTCTACGATGGTTTGGGCGTCGATTTCATTAATCATGGTGGGTCCCTGTTTTCCCACGAACGAAGTTGGCGACATTGTAACCTATCCTTCCGCACAATGCAGGTGACGTTATTCCCACATGTACATGACGATTGGCGGGTGATCTCCATGTGAATCCAACAGGGCACCCGTTTTGGGTGCCCTGCAAAGGTGAAAAACGATGGAGCAGCCAGGCTTAGAAGCCCATGCCGCCCATACCCCCCATGTCGCCACCGGCTGGCATGGCCGGTTCCGGCTCGGGGATATCGGTGATAAGCGCTTCAGTGGTCAGGATCATCGCGGCGATGCTGGCGGCATTTTCGAGAGCACCGCGAGTCACTTTGGCTGGATCAATGATCCCTGCTTCGATCATG
>JAADYZ010000492.1 GCA_010092775.1 Chloroflexota bacterium | reverse complement strand
GAGTGTCGCCTCCGATCTCTACGCATTGGGGGTGATTGCCTATCAATTGTTTGTTGGCCAGATGCCCTATCCAACGAAGAATGTCAGCATAATCATTACTAGCATTCTCAATCAAAAACCCGATACCAGCCAGCTATCCAATAAGGATCTGGAAGCCTGGCTGCAGCGCTTGCTCAACAAGGAACCAGCCCAGCGCTACCCCGATGCGTACAGCACTATGGTCGCACTCTGTGAGGCGATGGACATTCCACTGCCACCAGAGTCTCAGCAGGTGCGCGAAAGCCTTCTGCAAGCCAGCACCTTTGTCGGGCGAGAGGCGGAACTCAAACAATTGACAGATGCCCTGAGAACAATTGAAACAAGAAGTGCGTTCTTTCTTGTCGGTGGTGAGTCAGGTGTAGGTAAATCCCGCTTGCTGGCTGAATTACGGGTGCGTGCGCTGGTGTCTGGTGCGCATGTCCTGCGCGGACAAGCTGTTGATGGTGGTGGTCTACCGTTCCAGGTGTGGCGGAACATCGTTCGCCGCATGTTGCTGCTGGTTGACGTGACCGACTTACAGGCAAGTGTCCTCAAGGACATTGTGCCGGATGCCAACGACTTGCTTGGCCGTGACATCCCCGATGCGCTCAACCTTACGGGCAAAGCCTACCAGGATCGTCTGCTCCACAACATCGTCGATTTGTTCCGCAAACTGCCACAATCCATCGTCTTGCTGTTGGAAGATCTGCAATGGACGAGCGAGAGCCTAGCCGTACTGCAACAAATGCTCAGGGTGTCGGAGCAATTGCCAAAGCTAATGATCATCGCCAGCTATCGAGATGACGAAGCACCAGATTTACCCCAGAAACTCACAGGGATGACGCACATCAAGCTGGATCGACTCGATACGAGTGCGGTAAGGGAACTGAGTCGTGCCATGTTGGGCGAACTTGGTGTACGGGATGAACTGGTACAAACAATCCAGCGGAACAGCGAAGGCAACACCTTCTTCATTATCGAGACGGTGCGGGCCTTTGCGGAAGAACACGGCAGCTTGGCGAAGATCACCACTGCTGAACTGCCACAGGTGGTTTTCACAGGTAGTATGCAGGAGCTAATGCAACGCCGTTTGCGCCGGGTGGACGACCGATATAGCGAGCTTCAAAGGCTTGCGGCGGTCATCGGGCGAGAGGTTGACCCCTTACTACTTAACCCTCGGTTCGATACCAACATAGTACAGGCATGGTTGACCCATGCCGCCGACTACGGGGTGGTGGCTGTCCAGGATAACATCTGGCGTTTTGCCCACGCCAAATTGCGTGAAACGATCCTTGCGGATCTGACGGAGGGTGAGAAAGCCGCCTTGAACCGCACAGCCGCTGAAACCATTGAAGCGGTCTATCCTGAAGACAGTGCCTACAACGAAACCCTAATGAAGCACTGGTACATGGCAGGCGATTTCGACAAGGAGTTGCATTATCTTGACGCTGTGGTCCAACAGTTGATTGAGATACAGGGTGCGCAAGAAATAGCACGCACCTTGCTTCAGCGCGCGCTGGCACGCATGGGCGCAGATGATGGCCGTCAGGCGCTGCTTTTGAATTGGTTAGCGAGAAGTTCTTGGAGCCAGTCTGATTACGATGCAAGCCGAGACTATGCCGAACGAGCTAGACAACTGGCCACCAAGTTTGATAAACAAGCGGAACTGGCAATAAGTCTCACCAACCTCGGGTTTATTGCCGAGTATCAGGGACAATATGCTGAGTCTATAGACTTGTACCAGCAAAGTCTGGCACTTTACCAACAATTAGGCGATCAACATGGCATTGCAAGGAGTATCAACAACCTCGGACGCATTGCTGATAAGCAGGGCGACTTTGCCCGGGCCACGCCCTTGCTGCAGCAAGGGCTGGCGCTCTACCGACAATTGGGCGACCAACGCGGCATCTCAAGCAGTCTCAATAACCTCGGGATAATAGCTTTCATAAAAGGGGAGTACGACGATGCCATTGACTTGTACCAGCAAAGCCTGGCACTAAGCCAACAATTGGGAGATCAAACCGGCATCGCGAAGAGCCTCAATAACCTCGGGATAATAGCTATTGATCAAGGAGAGTATGCTCGTGCCAGCGACTTATTCGAGCAAAGTCTGGCGATTAAGCGAAAACTGGGCGACCAGCTCGGTATCTCAATGACTCTCAGTAACCTCGGGATGGTTGCTGAGAATCAGAAGGCATATGTTCGTGCTATGGACTTGTACAATCAAGGACTAGTCCTGAGCCAACAGATAGGCGACCAAATTGGCGTGTGCTATGGATTCGTGTATTTTGGTGGGATCGCTTTCAAGCAGAAAGATAAGAAGGCCGCTCATTGGTACGCTCAAGGCTTAAGCATTGCCCATGCCATGCACGCCACATCAGAAGCCCTTTGGGCTGTCGCTGGTTTCGTGGGAGTACTTGCACAAGATGGGCAAACCGAACGTGCCGCGCACTATGCAGGTCTCGCCCAACACCATCCTGCGCAGGATAATAATGTGCGCAAAGTACTGGGTGAAGTTCTGCCCCTATTGGAAGCCACCCTTTCGCCCGAAGACCTGCAAGCCGCTCTCGAACGCGGCAAAGAACTCGATTTGGAGACTGTCGTGCAAGAGCTGATGCTGGAGTTCGGCACGACGGATGAAACTGCCCCGCTCAGTTCCTAGCCATCGGTCGCATCCACATTCGGGTAATGCGTGAGAAAGCGAGGGCTAACAAAAAGGGGCTCCATTGAGACGCTTCTCGCGCCCCACGCACGCGATCACCCTCCTGCGCTGGACAAAAATGCTCGTCCGTCTACTTGCCCAAAGAGGTAGATTGCTTTATTTGTCCTCACACGAGTGTCACTAACTCAACGCTGCGTTGACAGAGTGGGCGACTCATGCTAAGCTCGTCTGTATCTAATTGCATACTCTAAGACAGAGGTGTGCCAGAACCCGGATGTTTGGCACACAATAGGGAAAGACCGGTGGCCGTTCTGACTGGAACGGGAGTCCGGCGCTGTCGCGCAACGGTAACTGGCCGATAAGCCAGAAGCCCGAATGCCTGCCTCTGACTTAGCTCGTGATTGGCAACATCGTGTTGCTAACCTTCGCGTAAAAAGGGAGACGAGCGTGGTAATGACATTTGTGAACCATACCCGCCGCCTGGCGGGTTTTTTCATGGCACCCTCATCAGACCGGTCATCCCATCACCCGAGATGGGGGCGAAACAATGCAGAAACGCCCTGAACCGGCAGACCAACGGCCTGTTCCGCTGGATTTCGCGACAACCTGGACCCAATTCACGCAGGTCAACATGCAGCGGCGCACCAGCGACGCGGCTTCAATTGTGTTCTGGCAGCAGAATGCGACTGGCTACGATGCAAGTATCCAGTGTGATCCTGACTCGTACCGTGAGATGCTGAACGCCATACCATCTCTACTACACCCAGAAGGTGCCCTGCTCGCTGTGGGCGCAGCCAAAGGGCGATTTGCCCTGTCGCTCGCAGGGTCGCGAGCTCCTGATCTGGCAACGTTCACAAGTCGACTTGCATCCTTTGAGCAGCCAGCGGCTCAAGGCGTGCTATACGCTGGTCACTCATATAGAATCACAGGATAAACCTAATGAAAAAGTTACCGATCGTTTTGTGTTTGATTGCCCTGGGCAGCCTTCTGGCCGCCTGCGCAGCGCCCGCCGCCCCACCTGTCGATGAAGAGGAACCAGCGGTTGAAGAAGCCGAACCCACTTTGGAAGCGGCCGCCATCCCCGCACCGGCGGAGAACCTCGATGGCTGCGTCGAGACCTATGTCGAGGGGATCGACTACTTCCCGGAGAAGGCAGAGGTTACGGACGCCGAGAACTTCAGCGTCGAATACTTCAATCACTATAAGGTCGTCACGGTGACAGATGCCTTCGATGCCGCCGAGCCGTTTACCTACGTGCTGGTGCAGTGTGGTACCCCCGCGCCAGAAGCAGGGGGCTTCCCTGATGACACCCAATTCATCGAAGTACCCGCCGGGGACATCATCGCTATGTCTACCACACAGCTTCCCCATCTAACTGATCTGCGGTTGCTCGACAATCTGGTCGGCCTGGACAGCTTCTTGTTCGTCAATTCACCCGAGGTCCGCGACCTGATCGACGCCGGGGAACTGGTGGAGATCGGCAGCGGCGCAGACGTTAACGTTGAGGTCGTACTGGATGTCGAGCCAGACATCGTGATGGCCTTCGGCTTTGACCCCTCGACGGATGCTCATCCGGTGCTGATCGAAGCTGGTATTTTCACCGCGTTAGACGCGAGTTGGCGCGAGGCAACCCCGCTGGGCCGGGCGGAATGGCTCAAGTATACGGCGCTGTTCTACAACGTGGAGGCGGAAGCGGAAGTGGTCTACAGCGAGATCGTCACCGCCTATGAATCGGCGCGTGAGTTAGCTGCCAGCGTGCCAGAGGCCGAGCGCCCGACCGTGCTGTGGAACCAGTTTTCGTCCTTTACAGAGGCTTGGATCATCCCTGGCGCAGAGACCTATGTTGGTGCGCTGATCGCAGATGCCGGTGGCATCATTGCGCTGGGTGAGGAAGCCCCAGGCGACAGCGCCATGCTGAGCTTAGAAGCGGTCTACGAAGGCGCGTTGGATGCCGAAGTCTGGATCGCCAACGCCTTCGGCATCACCACGCTGGACGCACTACTGGATGAAGACTCGCGCTATGCGGATTTCGCCGCTGTCCAGAATGGCAACGTGTGGAACGATAGCCTGGATGTAAACGAAAACGGCGGCAACAATTACTTTGAGTTGGGCGTGACCAACCCTCACCTGATCTTGCAAGATTTGGTCGCCATCTTCCATCCGGACTTGCTGCCAGATCATGAATTCAATTTCTACTTACGCCTCGAACCGGCGGACGGCGAATAGATCACTTAGGGGTGGCAGCCGCGATGGCTGCCAGCCATCATGATCGGAAGAACGATGTCAGAAGCACTCTATAAACCCATCCCGCGCCCTGCCGACTACCTTGAGAATACCGTGCTGCCGCGCCTCAATCTGGGGCTGCGTCCTCTGCTGCTCATCGTCCTGCTCGGTGGGCTGGTGGGG